>DASPUC010000022.1 GCA_035623075.1 Nitrospiraceae bacterium
AAGGTTCTGGCAGGATGCCCACCGAGACGGGATTTTTTAGAAATCCCTGCCATAGATGGTTGAGTACCTACCAAGCCCGTAATCTTCTAGATCGTAATACAACCATTTCCCCCACCCCATCCTTGACACCTCCCCACGGACGGCCTAGATTTTAACTGAACTTGGAATACGGGCAGAAGGAGAAAAGGTATGCCTTTTGGCAAGATGTTCTTCGAAAGTCTATCTGAGAGAATTAACAAATACTTCAAGATATTCCGATGTGGTACGGTGACAGTGACTCTGAAGGCATATGGGAAAGAATACAACCTCTATCGAACGCTTTCAGTCGATCAAGACACAATCACCTTTATCTATTACGATAAGAACAAATCTGAGAAGATACTTGGAGAGAAACCTCCATTTGACACAGCATTTCCTGCTCTCACGCTGCCCTATGAAGTAATCGAGTCTGTCGAGTTCAATCCAAAGCAACCTCGTGCTAGAGCAACCGCAATGGGCTTCAAGCCAAGCGATTAGACAACCTACGACAACATCAAGGATCAGATTGTGATGAAGCAGAAGTGATGTGCGCTCGCCAGGCGCATCGGAAGGAACCGATGGAAAGGAGTCTCAGCCTAGTCTAGGGGTTCCGTGTAAGGGCCACGAACCCCCAAAGGATAGCCAACGGAATCAGTACGGGTAGCAAGAACGGAAAGGCCAGCCCCGCCAGAATCAGGCCCAGGACGACAAGGCACCCCAACACAAGCAGCCCGATTCCGGCAAAGACAAACACCAAAAGGGTTGCGGCACAAAACAGAGCAATCAACGCCACGACCAGGCCCCCCGCCCCGATGGAATCCTTGAGCGGTCCGGTCACTTGCTGCCCATTGATGACGATAGTTACGGCATTGCGTTCTAGAAACAGCCCCCATGCAACGATTGCGAGCATAAGTACCGCAAGAGCAACTGCCAATTTCTTTGACATCAGCATTTCCTCTGGATACCGTCTAACCTAAAGTAGACATCGGAAATAGGGTAGTTTCTTCCGCCGGTCGCAAGAGACTCTAGCGACTGACTTGCACCACGTCAATCAGTGTATCCCGTGCCGCGGTGGGAGTGGCGATAACAAACCGATTCGCGGCGCGTGGCTGTTCCGCCTCGTTGCTCACTTCCCGCCGTCTCACTGTTCTGATCTGTCCCACGTATGTGCTTGTGAGATGAGACATGAGACGACTGTGCAATGACTCGTGCGATTCGAGTATATCCTGATCGCTTTCGCTGAAATCGCTGACTCGTGCAACATGACTACCGACCTTTGCCCTCCCTCTACAAACTTGCCGGAAGGCTTGTAGGAGTGGTATCAGATGCGTGTATCACCCCACACCCCCTCCCCTGCTGTGCGTGCCCAGCAACCGCAACTCTGGCCGCAACTGTCTGGCCCGTTCAAGGCGCAATCTACCGCCCTCTGATGCAACTATCACCCATCCATCCAATTCCTATCGTTGCGCTAAATTGGCCTCTTTCAAGAAGGTGTAACGGTTCATTGGTATTTCTCCGTAGGTCTTGAAAACCGGAGATGGGGTAACCCATCCGCGAGTTCAAATCTCGCCCCCTCCGCCATATTCGAGTCAATGTCCAACTTTTAAAACCGTTACAAATTGGTACGCCAACCGAGTCGCTTCCCTCGCGAGGTTGGAATTGGATTTTTTATGGAATTCGGAAGCGGTCGGATGGTGGGTGCGCAAGGGTTGCGGGGTTGCAAGCTAGATGACCTTTCCTGACCTCTTTCCGTCCCTCAAAACTGGCCGGCTTTGACATTATCCCTGAGTGTCCTCTTCCTCAGATACAACAACGGATCGGGAGGTTTCAGGTTCAAGTCCCATCGGGAGCGCCACACGATGCGCTTGGCTTAGCGTGGACTCCGGGACTTTACTCGACTTTTCCAATAGAACAAACGACTGTAGATAAAAACGCGGGTTGAACAGAAGCTTATAGTGGTGCAGCTGTTATCTCTATTTCGGTTCCTCTCCTTGAAAAGCTCCTACGTTCCGCCAGCCTTTATGGACGAGATGGTAAAAGACCGGGAGCACCAGCAAGATGAGCAGCGCAGAGGTCAGCATCCCGCCAACTACCACGCGCGCGAGTGGTTGCTGGGATTGGGCCCCGATGCCCGTGGCGACTGCGGCGGGTAAGAGGCCGATGGCAGCGGCCAGGGTAGTCATTAACACCGGCCTCATTCGAACCTCGGCGCTCCTTAAAATCGCGGTCTCCAGATCGTGGCCTTCGTCTAGAAACTGACGGATTCTCACGACGAGAATCAGCGCTCCCTGGATCGCCACTCCAAAGAGCGAGATGAATCCCACTGCCGCAGAAATGCTGAAGTTCGTCCCTGTCAGCAGAAGGGAGAGCACCCCTCCAATCAAAGCGAAGGGGACTGCAAACAGAACCAGGATGGCCTCTCTGAAAGACTGTACAGCCAGATACACAAGGAATAAGATGACCAAAAGACTCAAAGGGACAATTCGTGCCAGGCGTTGTTTCTCATCCTGCAACTGGTCGTATTCTCCATGCCACTCAGTCCGGTACCGCTCTGGCAGAGTGATCTTCTCATGGAGCCTGGCATCCGCCTCTCGGACCGTATTCTCCAAGTCCCGACCCCGAACGCTGAATTTGATCGGGATATAGCGCTGGTTGTTTTCTCGATAGATGATGAAGGCACCGGTTTGTTCCGTGATTGAGGCTAATTGCTTGAGCGGGATACGCGCCCCGTCTGGCGTGCTGACCTGGATCTCGCCGATCGCATCGGGATCTCCACGAAACTCAGCTTGGAACCGTACCACCAAATCGAACCAGCGTTCGCCCTCATACACCTGAGTGACCGCCTGCCCGCCGATCGCCGCCTGGATGACCGCCTCTACATCAGCCACCGCGAGACCATAGCGCGCGCACGCTTGACGATCTACCGCAATCGACAGATTGGGTTGCCCTAGGAGATGGAAAATGCCTAGATCCTTGACTCCTGAGACCTGATTCATTACCTGTTTGATCTCCTCTGCCTTGGCTTCCATTACTTTCAGGTCAGTCCCAAACAGCTTGATCGCGTTTTCAGCCTTGACGCCGGCCATCGCTTCTTGGACATTATCCTGAATTGCTTGAGAAAAGTTAAAGGTCACGCCGGGGATCTCCTCCAACACAGTCTCAATTTCTCTGACCAAATCCTTCTTTGTGCGTAATACGGGACGCCACTCCTTTCTTGGCCTGAGGTTTACCAAAAACTCGGCATTGAAGAAGCTGGTAGGATCGGTGCCATCGTCCGGTCGGCCGAGTTGGGAGACGATCGTGGTCACCTCGGGGAAGCGGCGGAAGATCGCCCTGATCTCGGACGCTAGTTGGGCAGCCTGCTCGAACGCAATGTCGACCGGCATCGTGGCACGTACCCACAAGTTGCCCTCCTCCAGCGCCGGCATGAACTCTCCGCCCAGGAAAGGCACGACTGCCAAGGCCAGGACCATGAGGCCCAACGAAACGGCGATGACGATGATCTGATGGGCAAGTGCCCACTTCAAGGCAGTCAGGTACCCCTGCCGAATCCATCGAACGACGGTCGTGTCTTCCTCACGGATCGGCCCGCGGAGTAGCCAGCTGCAGAGGGTCGGGGCAAGTGTAAACGCCATGAGCAAGGCCCCGGTTAGGGCAAACCCATACGTCAGCGACATGGGAGCAAAAATCTTACCTGGCACCCCTGTCATTGTGAATAATGGAATGAACGCAACGACGATAATCGTGGTTGCGAAGAAGATCGGCCTCCCGACTTCCTTCGCCGCCCGCACGATGTGCATGGGCACCGTCAGCCTCGATCCTGTGCCGTTAGCTAAATGATAGAAGATGCTCTCTACCATGATAAGCGTCGAGTCCACGATAATGCCGAAATCAATAGCACCCAACGAGATGAGGTTCGCCGATTCCCCAGTCAGCACCATCAGACAAAATGTGAACAAGAGTGCCGTGGGGACAGTAAGCGCCACAATCAACGCCGCCCGGAAATGACCGAGAAACACATACAGGATGACGAAAACTAAGACGATACCAGTTATCACAATATCGAGGACCGTTTCGATCGTCGTGTGAATGAGGACGCTCCGATCATAGAAAGTCTTGATTTTCACGCCTTGAGGGAGTTTCCAGGTGTTCAGCTCGTCTACCTTCTGTTGGACACGCTCAAGGACGGGGGAGGCCTTGGCCCCACGGTGAAGTAGCACCACGCCTTCGACCACATCATCCCGGTCATCGATCCCGACTTTACCGAGTCTCACGCGATAGCCGACGTTCACGTTTCCCAGATTCTTCACGAACACGGGCGTCCCATTTTTTTCACCTACGACCGCATTCCCGATATCCTCCAGGCTCGAAATCAGCCCTAAGCCGCGGACGTTAAAGTTCTGGGAGCCGACCGACAAATAGTTACCTCCGACGTCAATATTGCTGTTGGTGAGGGCCGTCATCAATTTTGGCAGCTCGAGACCGTAGTTGAGCAGCGCCCCCGGATCGACATTGACATGAAACTCCTTGGTGGTCCCTCCATACGTTGTGACGTCGATCACCCCCTGCACCTGCTTGAACTCACGACGGATCTGCCAATCCTGAATGGTCTTGAGATCGGTGAGGTTCGTCCCTTCTCCGACGACTTCATATCGGTAAATCTCTGCGATTGCCGACCACGGAGAGATAGTTGGTTGCACATTTTGGGGAAGGGTGGTCAGCTGCAGCCGATTAAGTACCTCTTGCCGATCCCGAAAGTAATCCGTACCGAAGTCAAAGTAGACCTTGATATCGCTCAAACCAAAGATGGACAAGCTTCGAATGTCGGTCAACCCGGGCATCCCTTGCAGAGTGATTTCTATTGGGATTGTCATGGCGCGTTCCATCTGCTCAGCCGACCAGCCGGGATATTGCGTAATCACCTCGATCATCGGCGGAGAGGGATCGGGGTACGCAATGATGTCGAGGCTGTGGAAAGCCAAGAGGCCACCGAAGAGTAACGCCAGACCTACGGCGCCCACCAATACCCGCTGAGCGAGTGCGATTTCTACAATTCGACTAATCATAGTTCCTCATGGAGAGCAGATCTCAATGAACTCGCTAATAAGTTTGTCCTCCGCATTGGAGAAAACGAAGAACCCGTACGAAGCCCAACGCGTATCCGCAAGAAGGTCGAGAAACATTCAGGTAATGAGACCAAGCAGAATCAGAGAGACTAGAGGATCGGAGGAGGTCGTGAAATCAGCGAGGCGATGACTAGGTAATGACCGGGAAGCGATACGCTGGTTTGACAAGCAGGCCGCAGCAGACCTGTTCCCCAGACAGCACAGCCAGAACCGATGTGTTCGGATTGGTCATCAGGGACAAGGAGGCAATCTTTGAGGTCAGAAGGATCAACGTCCTTTCCCTCTCCACTCACAGCTTGAGCAAAATGAGACGGGGTCAAGTCTTCACAGTAGACAACGTCGAAGGAATAGGGAAGCGCCAGGAGAACGATGAAGAGAAATCTGAGGCGTGTGCGATTCATCTCGGCGAAGAGCTGCGAGATTCTATGGTCCAATACTGAATGATACTTGAATCAGGGTAAGTTTCAAAAGAAATTGATACCTTATATTTATGGTTAGCACGCCAAAATTTCCTTGTCAAACGACCAAGTTTGAAATGTCTCCTCTCGGGCGTACGCTTATTCTGTAATCCGACGCCTCATTCTCGACCTACCTCCGTAGTCGTTCTGGTATCAATGCGCAATACGAGCTGTGTGCTCCAGGACCTATCGCTTTCCGGAGCAGGGCATGGGTCTTGGTGATCAGAACCAGCAGAAGAGCAGTGTGACTCGCTCATGTTTTTCTTTGTCACTTAGGTACACTCTGCTAAAGTCCTGGAGTGTGAGTTCCTGGACCATCAGATTCGCCGCCGTCCTTCGCCGTACACTGGCGCTTCTCAGTGGGATCTTCCCGCTTATCGTGCTCGCCAGTGGAGGCATGATCTTTCTCACGTGGATTCGCGTTCACGCGGGCAACGATTACTACGTCGAGCACGCGTATCTCGGTGAAGCGATGTTATGGCTCCTGCTTGGATTGCTCGGTGCACTCCCCGCTGGCTGGGTCTTGTTCCGGCCTCATGCGAGGCTGTGGTGGCTAGTGCTCCCGGCACTCATCTCCGGGTTCGTGATTGGGTACCCGCACTTTGCCTCACCACTCCCGTATCATCGCGCGGTCCGCGAGGTCTACCAGCAACTCGTTCATGTGCGTGACGAGTTTGAACAGATCGCCAAACCGGGAACGCCCTGGCCCTGCCGTTCAGGCCCACTGCCCACGCTCAGTCCCTATAGCCGGAATGGAGAACGCCTCTTCTATGACCAGGTCTGTGTGACCGGGAAGCAGCCGATGGACTCCCTGCTCTCCTCCAGTGCACCCGGCACGATATACGTGGGCATCAGTCCAGGAGAACAAACGATTTGGCTGTTTGCGACCGTCTTGCCTCAGAACATAAGTGCCACCGTGACTTGGCTCCAGGACCCCACCGGACAGCCGGTGATGTTTGTCCTCTCGTCGCCCGATGTTCCATAGCGAAACGGTCGCGCACCGAATTTCCCTACCACTCATCCCCCAGGTCCAGCGCTGCAGGTCTTGTAATCCTTCTCATGTCAAGACTCTTCAGTTCGACGAGCCTGTAACTTTTTCGTACCTTAGTTCGACTAGATAAACGGAGGGCCGAGGGTAGCGCGTGGAATTCCAATGGCAGCTGTCAATGACCAAGGGTGAGGGCAGTTAAGTCTCGCATGTTCAGTAAACTATGAAGCTTGGAAGCAAGCACACGCTTATCGTCCGCCTCATTGCCAGGCCTAGCGCGCTCTGTGGGATACTCGGATTCACGTCGTTTCCATGGTCCAGTTCCGCTGAGCTTGCTGGGGTCCAATGGTTTGCGAGTGGAACCCTCCTGCTCGTATTGGCACTCTACATGCTGGCGGATGCGGCAGCGGCAACCCGGAAAGCCACGAAGAAAGAGAATCATAAGAAATCAGCAAGTGCTGCTGCAATGCTGTGAATGATAGGAGGACTGACATGACGAACGTGGCAAGATCTACTTACCGCATACTGTGCATCGTCTTCCTCATGATACCCTTCGTGACCAGTCCGGCCCTAGCCGAGCGGGGCCACGGATTTGATCGGGATCGATACTATTCCCCACATTGGGAATTGGATGTCCGACACAGCCATGATCACTTCTACCCTGCAAGGGGTTATGTGGTACCAGCGTTACCCCCTGGATATGTCGATCTTATCTATTCGAAACAACATTACTTCTTCAGATCGGGGGTCTGGTTCCGTGCGCAGGGATCAGGATTCATCGTTGTCCAACCTCCCCTTGGCATCCGTCTCCGGATCTTGCCTCCCTCATACAGCACAATTTGGATTGGCGGTGTCCCATATTACTATGCGAACGGCATTTACTACGCAGCTGTCCCCAACACACCAGAGTATGTTGTCGTCGCACCTCCTCCTGGGTATGAAACCGCAGCGCCACAACCTGCTCCAGCTCCGCCTCTGGCCTTACCGCCACCGGCAGTTCCGTCTCCACAAGCCCAGACATTGCCAGCACCATCTACCCCTCAAGCCATGTTCGTCTATCCACGCCAAGGGCAAAGCCAAAGCCAGATCACGTCAGATCGAAGCGAATGTAATAACTGGGCAATCGGGCAAACCGGTTATGATCCTGCGCAGGCTGGGACGGAAGGTGCTCAGCGAGCCGGGGATTTTCAACGAGCTGTTCGAACCTGTCTTGAGGGCAAAGGCTACACAGTCAACTGATCGAGGGCTATGACTTCGGCCTTCCTCAGTATAGGCGTTTGATGTGGAAGAATAACCTGTCAGTCAAGTATTAAAATGATCATTTTCATTTCCTTCCGAAAAGGCGTCCCACAAAAAACCCTGACGCAAACGGCAATCCCCATAATACAACTACGAGAAGAACGACGAGCCAGAGCGAATCTTGCACCAGACGCGTTGCCTGTGAGAATACTTCGTCGATAGCGCTTTTGGTCAGGGCATCGAAGTCCTTCATGGCGTTCGCCCGTTCCTGGCGGATCGCTTCGGTAATCGCCTCGCGCTCTTTTTTGATGCCATCAAACAGCGCGGCACGTTGCTGGGTCACAAAACCATCCTCCTTCTTGAACTCAGCTTGCAACTCCTCAATCTTGGTCTTTAGGAGATCAGGGCCTTTTTCGACCGCCGAAGCAAGGTGCTCCGGAGACTGAGCCAGCACCGAAAACCCGCGAAGAGCATTTTGAAAGGACCGTTCTTTTACCAGCCGATCTGTCACAGCTTCACCAAATGCCGTTGGCATAGTCCGAGCTGCCTCTATAAGCTCCTTTGCTGTAGCTGTTAGATCGCTGACTCGAGCTAGCAACTCCTCTTCATATGGCTTGCTCGCATGCGCCAGTTCGGCACCGAACGTCTTTGCCGCCCCTTCCATGCCCGTCCCGAGTTCCGACGCAGCTGATTTGGCTACTCCTTCGGACACGTTCACCTTTGGCGAGAGTGTGCAGCCAAAGCCACTCCACGACAGAAAACCGATAAGGCAGATGATGGAGAATGGATAACACCAAGACATCTGAAGGACACCTTGCATTATGGTTGGTGTGATTGTGGGGTAATGAAGTCTCAGATACAAGTTGTTACTAAGTATGCTCCATCCTAGTGAACCGTTGGTGAATACCGTATTGAGCACCAGTGCAGTCAATCCGACCGGCAGCCATTCATCCCATTGCCTGTTCAAGCCTCTCTTTGTTATCGTGGGTTCGTCTTGAAATTCGCTCCACAGCCAGGCTAAATGGACGCAAGTACACCTTGCCTGGGTAGCTATCGAATAATGACTGCAAAGGCAAGAACTCTTCCTAAACAAACACTCGTCTATCGTGCTATCAGATTTCTGGATAGAGCTAATCGGATGGTCCATCGTCATCCGATCTTCCATGCTCTTATGCCAAGTAATAAGTCGCTCGTTTTGATTTTTCTCATTCTCATTCCCCTACTTGGTTTTAGCATCTACCTGGTTGAACAGACACATACCAAGTACTATCTCCTCACGGGTCCTCATGCCAGCACAGCTTCACTCATTGGTCCCCAATTCGAAGCGGTACTGGATAAAACAACCGGGCTTGAGCGATGGTCGCCCCTCAAACTGATCCGAGATTTTGCCGCCGTCGAATCTTGCGGCTCCTTAGATAATGTTGCGAATCTGAATCAAGGCAGAGCCCAGCTTGCTTTTGTCGAGGATGGGCTCCCTTTGCATATGGATACACCACCCACCTGCTTGCTACCCATCAATCAACAACAGGATCGCAGTGCGGCGAAGCGTCAAGAGGTTCGTCTTCGCGCTGTGATGCCACTGTACCTGTCGCTGTTACATGTTGTCTCAAATCGGCGGCTCAACTATACGGATGTCCGTGACATTAAGCCTCACAGCAAGGTGTATATTGGCCCAGACGGGAGCGGCACTTCATTTATCGCCAGTCTTGTGCTCAAACATGAAGGCATTCCTATCGATCGAAAAGGTGCAGCCTGGGACTTTCAAAAGGCAATGCAAGAGGTGCTCAAAGGAAATCTTGATGTAGCGTTTTTTCTAATGGCTCTCAACAGTCAGGAGATTAAACAACTCTTCGACACTCCAACCTTGCATCTGCTCAGCGTAGATTCTGCAGAGGCGCTCACACTCCTGGCGCCGTACCTTGAAATTATCAAGATCCCCCCGTCCACCTATAAGGTTTCGCCCAAGGAGATCACGACTGTCGGGGCCAAGACTATTTTGGCAGCATCAACGGACCTCAGCGATTCTGAGGTCTTCGAAATCGCCACCAAACTATCGCATCACATTCATGACCTCCTGAAGGATATCCCGTTGAACGTGAGCAAGACCGTCAATGGCTCTGTAGATCTTTACTACCCTCTCCATCACGGGGCGATTCGATTTTATAACCATGATCCTCCGTTTTTTCTGGACCCGCATTTTTTGGCAGGCCTGGGGAGCTATCTATCCATTGTCTTTGCGTTCTACAAACTCAGTGGGCAAAGCTTGAGGCACTATCGTCTTCATCGTCTCCTTCAGTTAATTGATCGAATCAGGAGAACTGCGAAAAGAGCGGGAGACACACTGGAAGCGAGCCATACGGAGCGGTATCTTCATGCCTTCCGTGTCCTGATGGCCAGATTATTGCGCGAGGGACGAATTAAGATGGATGATATTGGCCTCATAAATGAGTACATCAAGAGCGACTCATAGGGATTTTCCCGCTTCACATTGACCCGAACAGGCTGCTGTTACTTGCTGCTGTCAGCCAACCGCCGTGTAATCGAATCAACGAGTGTCCGCTCTTGAAGCTCCGCTACAACACCGCATTGCTAGAGTGGATCTGCCCGAACAATCCAAGCAACCGACATGCTTCTGCAAAAAGTCAGGACTGTTGGGTATACGCCTCCTCTTGACGCTTGACACCACTTCGCCGACAGCCTAGCCTTGACACCACTAACAACAAGACCAATGAAGAGATTCCCCAAGCACGTAAACTCCTTCCCACCCTACGTTCTTCTCGCTTCCCTTCCGATCGTTCTCCTGCTCTCACTTGTCTTGGCAGGGTGTGAGAACGTCAGACCGTGGGGCTACAGTCAAGGCAGGCACGGCGTCGCAGGCCTTGGTGTCCGAGTCCCCCTCGATCCCCCACATTCTGCTCGTGACCTCGCCAAAGACGATTCAGTGCCCGGCAAAGTCTTCGTCGGACAGGTCATCTCTGTACACGATGGGGATACTTTGACCATCTCACTTAATGGGCAGAACACTCAGGCCCGCCTGATCGGTATTATTGCGCCTAGCTTGGATCAAGCCTCGTGGGGAGAGCTGGCCCGTGAAGCACTCGAAACGCTCGTTGTCGGGAAGATCGTGCAGCTTGAAACGGATATTACGGACCGGGATCAGGCTGGGCAACTGCTCTCATATATCTTTGTCGGGGAGACCTTCGTCAATCTGGAGCTGATCAGGAAAGGCATGGCAGTTGTCGAGACAGTCCCGCCCAATGTCGCACATGTGAAGGAGTATCAACAGGCACAAGAGGAGGCACGACGAGCAGGGCGAGGAGTCTGGGATCCCAGCAACCCCTTGACGGTCAGTCTCAATTGCGATCGCGGACAACAGAAGGGGCAGGCCTGCATCATCAAGTCCGGCAATGTGGAGTCAAGTCGACCCGACTTCCTGCCTTAGTTTCCCAGGAACTCCCCTAGTCTTGGAGAACCTGTCCGATGTCGTCCGCCAATTGTGGAGAAAGTTCTCGTGCCCGCTTCAAGTCTCTGCGACCCTCTTCCGCCATATTGATCGCCAGGTAGGCGAGGCCGCGATAGTAATAGCCGACGCCCATCTGCGGCTGAAGCGACAGCGCAAGAGTTGAATCGTGAATGGCTCCCATGAAGTCGCCGGTCTGATATTTCGCCACGGCCCTGTTCGCATAGGCTTCTGCAAGGTTCGGATTCAGCTGGATCGCCCGTGTGTTATCCTCGATCTCTCCCTCGTAGTCACCCATCACGCCTCTCACCACCCTCGACTTATGAAGGCCATTGAATCACGTGGGTTAATCTGGATCGCACGCGTTAAATCCTTGAGTCCGTCGGCGCATGCGCCGGTTTCACATTTGGCCACACCTCGACTAAGGTACGCCTCCTGGAACTGCGGATCCAACCGGATGGCTCGACTCAAATCCAAGATGCCATCCTCGCGATGCCCTCGTCGAATGTTGATGACCCCACGCTGCTAGAGAGGTTCGGGATTCAGGGGGTTCAGCATGATTGCCAGCGTGTGATCCTCCACTGCGCCCTGTAGATCGCCCAATTCTCCTTTCGCATACCCACGCAGTACATACGCGCGCTCGTTGACCGGATTCTTCGCGATCGTGCGTGAGGTTTCCTTAATCGTCCGATTCAGCGATGCAGTCCTTTCTTCCGGTGACGGCACCGAGGCACAACTGCCCTGCACGCCCGGCACGATAGAAAGCGCAAGGAGCGCTCGCACCAGCAGTGCATGATGCCGGTGAAATTTCTGTCGCCATCGGACATCACGATCTTGTCCCGCCATCTGCCCCCGTATGACGTTGATCAAGTCCGTAATATACCGGCTCGCTCGGAGACGCATCCCTCCCACCTTTCATTCGTCCAGATCGACGTCTCCAACTTGGTCGACAGGTGACGCTCATCAGCCAACATTCAACCGCGGCAATTTGTCGGATGGACGCCTGGCGTTCCATAGTTCAACGAACGGATAAGCCTATGGCAAGTGGCGAATGAAGGTGCCTCAGTGTTCATGACTGGTAGACATGATTGCCAACCTTACGCATCAAGTTCATAGTTGAAGTCCTCGTCATGTGTGATAATCTTTTCAATTGATGACAACGAATGCACGCCATGCCGGCCTGGCTGCGATTGCTGTGTTCAAAATCGTGAAAGGTGTGCTGTTGCTCTTTGTCGGCTTAGGGCTAATCGAGTTGATGCATGCCGATATTGCCACATTGTTTTCGATCCTGATCGAAACCCTCCATCTGACAGCCGATTCACGCCTCATGCACACATTGGTTTTAAAGGTGGATGCGCTTCAACCTCATAGTGTGCTGGTGGGGGGTCTCGTGAGCCTCGTTTATGCGGGTCTGTTGTTGATGGAAGGCATTGGGCTGTGGATGGAGTTCTCCTGGGCCGCATACTTGACCGTAGTCTCGACAAGCCTGCTGGTTCCGTTTGAATTTCGTGAAGTGATAGAAGAGGTGACGATCCTTCGGGTCAGTGTGTTGCTTCTGAATCTTGTGATAGTAGTGTATCTTGTCAACCAGTTGAAGCGACATACGTTACGTTCAGGAGCACATCTCCGAAGACCCGACACGGTCGTATGATGGAAATGAGCCGCCAACTTGTACTTGAACGCTCGTTCTTGTCTAGTCTCTGGCACTTCAGGCTTTCTTTAAAATCGGTGCGTTGGTGAGAAGGTGTCGGGGCTGCTCCTAGTAGGTCAACTTCGAGAGTACGGGAGTCATTGGAGAAGAAGTACCTGTTGCCGAAGGGGAAAGGATGACTGAAGATGTCTAAAAATTCCTGCCTTGTACTCATCTTCACAATCGGTTCTGTACTGATCGGGCTCGCCGGGTGTCAGTACTATGAAGAGTTTCGCGTGAAGAAGGCAACGGCCGATCTCAATGAAGAAAAGGCAGACTTGCTCCACGACTACCGACTCTGCCTAGAGAAATATCAGGATGATCCACCCAAGTCCAAGGAACTGTGTGCGCCGTATACCCAACGACTTCGAGAAATCGAGGTAACGCATCACTAGAGCATCTCGATGAAGGAGGCCCTTATGATATGCAAATTACTGCCTACGCTGTTAGGCGTGAGCTTTGCCAGCGTCATTTTTTCCGTGCAAGCACTTTCCCAAGAAACAATGGGCAGTGAAAAGGCACACCACCCACGCCTTGCCCATGCAATTCATGCCCTCGAAGGCGCGATTCAATACATGGAAGCGGCTCCGCACGATTTTGGCGGGCACAAGGCTCAAGCGATTCAAGAATCTCGGCAAGCGTTGGAACAGCTAAAGTTGGCGCTGCAATATCGTGAGCAGGCCGACAACCAAAGACGGAAATGAGCAGGCCTAAGGCCAACCTCCTCATCGCCTACCATCAGTCGTGGCCACTCTCAAGGACGGCTCTCTCAATGCAGAACAACACATGAGAGGCCGCTTCCTGCGAAGGCATGTACGTGACATTCGATGGGGAGGGATGAGCAAGACGTTAGGAAGAGAAGTATCCATGAAATTCATCGATAGGGACCATGAACAGAGTCTCAGAAAAGCACCGTTCTGCCTGGCTCTGATTCTCTTGGTGGCATGGCTTGCCACAGGCTGTTCCTCCCAGCGGGGGTGGGCTTATAGTCCGACACAGCCAACGAAGCAAGCTGCCGGCTTGGCGAAGACTCTTGCGGTGGTGCCGTTCATCGACCAGCGTCCTCCCCACAACAGCAACAATATCGGTCTCTGGATGATACCCCTCATGCCATTTGGATGGCAGGAATTGAACGCGCCCGAGACGATTCAAAGTCACATTGCCTCCGGGCTCTGGCAGTTCAGGCCGACTGAAGATATGGCGAAGGCGCTCGCCCTGGAGGTGCAGAATCGGCATGTGTTTAAGGAAGCCTTTTTCACCTTTCGGGAAAGTGACGGTGAACTCATCTTGCGAGGCACCCTCCTCTCAACGGGGTATCAAGGGACCCTGTATTCCTATGGGCTTTCAATCTACGGGCAACTTCTGTGGGTACTTGGATTGCCTGCCGGAAAGATCAAGAATGATTTGTCCATCGAGTTACGTCTCGAAAATCAGATGTCTGGCCAGGTGATGTGGAGCAAACAGTATAAGGCAGATCATGACGAAGGCGTCTATTGGGCCTACGCCATTCCTTCCGACTTCTGGTACGACACCATGCTCAAGGAGTTGATGCCCGCTATCCTCTTGGACCTGGAGGGCGCGATCAACAATCCGCACTGACTCTCATCCTAAATCCAAGATCAGATTTTGTCTTTGGCTAACACCGTCTCTCCCATCGGGATGATTATCAAGAAACATGGTGCACCCCTTATGGGAACTGGTCAAAAGTTGTACCTGTCTAAGCAATTCGTGGGATTTGGCTATTGCAAGAACACGAGATAGGCCAAGAGATCAGGTTTGGCTCGGACCAGTCCCCATGTGAGATTCAAAGCAACCAGTTCCTTTCTCGCAGGCAAACTGTGGATGAACTATCGTATCCGACGTGCCCGATCGGCTGCATCGGTCCTTCGTCTGCTAGCTGCTCGCCTATACATGATCGAGATGGAACCGATGATGCGGATCGCGCCCTATACTCTCTTGGGCTACCGGGTTTTCAAATCTCGCCCCCTCCGCCACACTGAAATCTGCCCTACTCTGATACCCAGATAAGTTAAGTGGGTGTCACCTACCGGCTTCTGCCTTCCCTTCCCTCAAGCCCCATCGATCTTCACTTAGGGTAGCTACGGAGTTGCATACCCAGTAACGGTATGGTTAAGTAATCGCGGGTGGGGGTGTCTGCTTTGGCTGTGCCCACGTCAAAGCAGCAAGAGGTCTCTGCTCCCTCCTGGGGAGATCTGCCTCCACCCTTTGTCTCATTCCACCGCTTCCTAGATTCCGCGGATTCTTTGGTCTGTCTTCCTTTTATCGCTTCAATTTTTGAGTGCCAGCCCAAATTATTACTGCATCTTTTAGATGAAGTGTATAATGATAAGATGCTGTTATATTTGTGTTGCTATGACTATTCACGATTCATAAGGCGATCGCGTTTCTCCCTCCTTTGGGCAGGGCTTACCTACCTCTACGGTATTTTCAGATTTTTCACTCTGCTCCAGTATGACCCTCAGCACTGCGCTGCACCATCAGCATGCGGATTCACGTGGAGGAGGGTCCCCGATGCAAAAGCAGATCGGCAAGATCGGAGCAATTCGGCGGGAATTACGCGGGAAGGCCTGCCCAATCTGCGGAGGCCACAAGTATCAACTGGTCCTTCGAGGCAATGTGGAGCCTCAATCCGGTACTTTGTTCGCTCGTTGTATACAATGCCAGCGCCCTCGTGGACTGGATAAAGATCTGGGACAAATTCTTTGGATGTGAGGAAACCCACGCGCAACACTCACGAGGCCAATCCCTAAGCATGCCGAACTCTCTACTCCGCACCATCTCGACCAGCCGAGCCCGCGCTAAACAGAAACGCACCGCCCTTCGTATGATGGCACTCAGCGGCGTGATACGACCTAGCCACGTTGAACTTCGATACGGAACGCCGCGGGCAATCTCTTCCGCATCATACCGACAAGCCATGATACCTGAGGCTCCACTCTTCACAGAACCCTCCCCTGCACCTTCATGGCAGCTTGCGATATTGGCCAGCGTAAAGCAGCTGTACCCATGGGCGCAGACCAGCCTGAAAATCATGACACAGTTGGCTCGAAAACCTGTCGGTCCGCAATGGACGATCGACTAGGCCGGGTGAAGTCGATTCTCCCTGGACAAAATCATCCTCCGCGACTTCGAATCTCTTGTACCGCTTGTATACCCTGATGTAAGATCAGCCCTCATTCGCAGGCAATTCGGTGGCCATCGTTTTTTCCTCGCAGATGGCCGGGAACCCCGCGCACAGAGTGATCGTGTGGAGAGGTGGCCGAGTGGCCGAAGGCGACGGTTTGCTAAACCGTTGTAGGGGCTAAAACCTCTACCGAGGGTTCAAATCCCTCCCTCTCCGCCACAAAAAGTGCGCATCAAAAATGAGGGAGGGATTTGAACGAGGGAGCATCGTGGGGGAAGAGTTCCCCCACGTGGGGAGCATACGAGGGGGTTGACCCCCTCTGTAGGAGCGCGAACAGCCTGTGAGCGCGACTTCAAATTCCCTCCCTCTCCGCCAAACCAAGCTCGCTCGACCCGGAGCCTTTCGATGGCTTTTGGCGACGGGATAAACACCTTCAGTGTTTTTCATAACTTCTGTGCTGAGCGATGAGTGCTGAGGACTGAGCAGAGTTCCTTGTAAGCTGCTACGATGCCAGGAGTCCTCGGTCGCCTGACAGAGCTTGATTTTTGCTGGTTGATCCGGTAGACAAGACCGCCTCACGTAACGAACTCCCGCCGGTGCCGAGGTAGCTCAGTTGGCAGAGCACAGCCCTGAAAAGGCTGGTGTCGACAGTTCGATTCTGTCCCTCGGCACCATTTTAATCGCTCACGCGATCCAAAACAGTTCTCGTTGGGAAAGTGGCAGCGTTATGAAATTTTTAGCTTCTATCGTTGGCTCCCCTACCTTCGTTCTCTCGCGCATCCAGGAATCGGTCGGGGAAACTGGCCGAAGGCGACATCGGTCATACGATTGCAGACTCCAGCCCAGGAATTACAGTCAAGCCGGACGAGGGAACCGGGCGACGAGACATTGCCTGCGTCGGTCAGAATAATGGATGCGGGGCATGGCCGAAGCGGGGCATCTCAGGCGCTCCTCCCGCATTGCCGATGATGCGCCAGGCTCCGTCTTCCTTGACGAGGTAGTGCACTTCCTCAAACCAACTATCCACCGTGACCTTCTCCCCGGTCTCGCTGGCCACCCCCCACAGAGCCCCTGTGCACTTCACCTCCGCCCTTGTCTCTCCGTCCACCTGGGTCGTCTTGATATCCGTGAACAGATGCGTCGAATGTAACTTGTGGTGGTACTCGAGGATCTCCTCCCACAGACGACGGGCAACGGATTTCCTGAGCTTGTGGTAGTTGTACCGCTTCGAGTAGAGGGTCATGAGGCCATCCAGGTCTCGCGCCTGGATGGCCTGCTCCGCTCGATCAAAGGCGCGATGATCTCCTTCACGGTGGTCTCATCGGCCGTCACGGTTGCGTACGGAGGGACTTCGACCTTGGCCACGGTGGGCGTCGGGGGACGACAGAGCGTCACGCCGGACATGACTAAAACCACAAGTCCTAGTCCTCTCCAAAAGCGCTTCCTCATGGACCCCCCGCCCTCCTGCTGACAGATTAGTCGATCTTGATCGAGACACATTTCTTCTTGGCTTCTTCGGTCTTCGGCATTCGGACTTCCAGCACACCATCCTTAAAATTCGCTTTGATCTGGTCGCTCTTGACCTCGCACGGAAGCTCCACGCTCCGCACAAACGATCCGTCCGACCGTTCACGCCGGTAGTAGTCCTTCTCCTTGACCTCCTCTTCTTTCTTCTTCTCTCCCTTGATCGTCACCACGTCCCCCGTCACCGTCACCTCGATCTCTTCTTTGTTCATACCCGGCAGATCGGCCTTGACCACGATGTCATCCTTTTCCTCGAAGA
This sequence comes from Nitrospiraceae bacterium, assembly GCA_035623075.1. Taxonomy (NCBI): domain Bacteria; kingdom Pseudomonadati; phylum Nitrospirota; class Nitrospiria; order Nitrospirales; family Nitrospiraceae; species Nitrospiraceae bacterium. The sequence goes on from DASPUC010000022.1 coordinate 17,908, forward strand.
CATCCAATGAAGGGGCTCTCAGCGAAATCATCGGCATCGGCCATCGCTCGCCGAAGAGGCTCGGAAACGGACGGCGCCAGAAATCTTCTGTCAGTCGATCGAACCAGCGATCAATCTCGCTCGCCCCAACGCGGCATCACGTCGGCAGGTTTCTTGACCGCGATTTCCTTGGATTCTTTGCCCTTCTCCTTCTCTTTCGCCATGACTCCTCCTCCTTCGTTCATCGCAACGGTCGTTGCGATGAGTTGTTCATCTGTCACCGATGCAGGATCTTACTGTTTCCGTTTCGTTATGGCCGAACCTCCAACCGATTGACCACTTTGTCCACGCCGAAGACATACCAGGCATCGAACTCAGCCATTTCCTTCTGCGGTGCAGAAGGGACGTCGCCATCGAGCGTCACCACCGATTGCCTCGCACTCACACGGACTCGATCCTCGTGAACCAAAGGATCCTTCTTTAAGACGATGCGGATCGCTTTGGCAAGTTCCTCGTCTGAATCCGGTTGATCGGGAACAACCTCCATCCCGTTAATCACGTCCCTGCTTCCCGGCACCCACCAGGCGAGCACTCCCGCCATCCGTTTCTGTGTGAGCCCGGTCACATGGTCGTCGAGTAAAACCACTCCGTCGGTCACGGAGACCTGGATCACCCCGTGGGGATTTTCTGTGATGTCTCGAACCGTTTCGAGCTCCCCCTTCCGGATCAATTGAATCGTGCAATGCTGGAGGGTGGGCTCTTGGAGTAGTGCATCGCGCACGGCGTCCAAGATGGCTCCGTCACCCATGTGGGTCGCCGGCGCCACATGTAACCGGTCCACAATCCCACTCACGCCGCGCACTGCCGCCGCGAGCTCCATGCTCAGCTTCTTCGCTGCGATGTGCTCGACCTCCCCTTCAAGTGTCAGGACGCCGTCCTGGTATTCCATCTGAATGGGATGCTTATGAAGATTGATACGCGCCCGCTCGAGCGACGCATGAACTTCTTTGAGGATTCGATTTCGATCCGACATGACCGTTGCCGCCATAGCGATCGCCCCCACCGGATTGTCGTACTGGTGATTACATAGGCAACGGCAATGCCATGTCGCCCCATATCGCGAAGTCCCTGATGATTCAAGTCGATCAGTACTCGAAGGCCCTGCACTCCCACCCATGGATGAGGAGAGATGAGGACAAACTCCACAAATATCAATCTCTGTGTGCAGCAAAACGCTACGGTCCCGGGAACTCAAAGAAGAAATGACAAGGTGAAATCTGCGTCGCCTCACGGCACACATGATGCACCAGCTTCCAAACAGTGCGGTGGGCACAATGACCTTTCCTCTCGTAGACATTCGCAATCTCACCTTCCAGGTTGGCCGTCAGACGATTCTCGACCGACTCGATCTCACGATCCAAGCGCAAGAGATCCACGCCCTCCTCGGGGCGAATGGCTCCGGCAAGACGACGCTCGCCTACCTCCTCATGGGTTGCGAGGGCTATGTACCGACAGCCGGAACCCTTCTATTTGAAGGCGCTGACCTGCTTCCGCTCAAAATGCACGAACGGGCGAGGCTGGGCCTGACCCTCGCCTGGCAAGAACCGGCTCGGTTTGAAGGCGTCACGGTTCGCGAGTTCCTGACGCTTGGCCATTCGGAACGCGATCCGGAACCAGTGCTGATGCAAGTCGGGCTCGACCCCGACCGCTACCTGAACCGGCGAGTCGATAAAGCCCTCAGCGGAGGCGAACGCCACCGCATCGAGCTGGCTTCCGTGCTAACCATGAAGCCGAAGCTGGCCATCCTCGATGAGCCTGCCGCCGGTATCGACATGCTCTCGGTCAACCACATTATCAAGGTCATCCGCACGCTCAAGGACAACGGCGGGGCCGTCTTGCTCATCACCCATCAGGAAGAAGTCGCGGCGATTGCGGACTCGGCATCCCAATTATGTAACGGCCAGATCATCTTCTCCGGCGATCCGGCCCATGTCATCGAACACTTTCGCGGGCGGACCTGCGTCCGGTGCGATGGAGAGGTTTGCGGATATGTCCGACCTTGAGGAGCTCATTCGCGCCCTGCCGATGGTCGGAGCGGAGCCGACGATCCTTGACGACGAGCGGATCGCGCACGTCGTCGGACACGGCCATCGCATCCTCAGCCGCCGGTCTGTTCCAGGGTTACACCTGGACGTGGAGGAAACGCCTGATGCAATCGTTGGAAAGATGACGATTCAAGCGGGCGCAAGCATCGCTCAACCCATCCACATGTGTTTTGGCCTGGCTCATCGGACCGGTAGACAACGAATTAAAATCGACGTCATGGTGGAAGAGGGGGCGACAGCGCACGTGCTTGCCCATTGCCTCTTTCCTGTCGCCCAAGCCGCAGAGCATCGCATGCAGGCCAGGATCGACATCGGACCAGGCGCGTCGCTGACGTACACCGAAGGCCACTACCACGGCCCGCATGGCGGCATGCAGGTTCTTCCCCACGCCACGATCAGAATCGGAAAAGGCGCGCGCTACTTTTCCGATTTCTCATTACTATCCGGCTCGGTGGGTAGTCTCGATATCGACTATCTCGTCGACGTGGAGGAGGAGGGCATCGCCGAACTTACTGCGAAGATCTTCGCACACAGGACCGATCACATCACGCTCAAGGAAGCCGTCATGCTCCGAGGGGAGCGGTCGCGGGGTCTCATCAAGACGCGAGTGGTGCTGGAGAACGAGGCTCGCGCGGAGATCACGGGGATCACGGAGGCCCATGCAAAAGGAGCCCGTGGCCACGTGGATTGCATGGAAATCGTGCAGGGTCAGGCCCATGCCAGCGCGATTCCCATCGTCAGGGTGTTTCATCCGGAAGCAAAAGTCACCCACGAAGCCGCCATCGGCAGTGTCGATAAGAAAGAATTGGAAACATTAATGGCGCGGGGACTCTCGCCGGAACAAGCCGTGGAGATAATCGTGAGCGGAATTTTGCGATGACCGATCGCTCAGCTATCGGTCCGGGCGGGCCTGCTTGAGCAACAGCGGCGCTCGGCGCGCACCCCACTGCCCCGGCTGTGCTTCGAAGATTCCGGCACAGGGAGCACTGCAAAACCGACAAATCCCACCGAGGGACAGATTCCAATCGGACAATTCATACCCTATTCGGCCGACGAGCAGCTGGCCGCAAGCATGACAGTAGGTGCTACCACCCTCGACATCTCGCACGTTGCCGGTGTAGGCGTAACGGATGCCGTTCTTCATGGCGATCCTCCGAGCCATGGTCAATGTGGATGGTGGCGTGGGCGGGATGTCGAGCATTTTATAGTCTGGATGAAAGGCGCTAAAGTGGATCGGCACGTCAGGGCCAAGATGCTCGACTACCCACTGCGTCAACCGCTCGAGTTCAGCCTCCGAATCGTTCTCTCCAGGGATCACGAGGGTGGTGAGCTCCAGCCACACGTTCGTGTGATGCTTGATGTAGACCAGTGTGCCGAGAACCGGCTGAAGGCTTCCGCCGCAGATCTGCCTATAGAATCGCTCCGTGAATCCCTTAAGATCGACATTCGCTGCGTCCATGTACCGGTAGAATTCTTCTCGCGGCTCATCACAGACATATCCCGTCGTGACGGCAACCGATCTGATTCCTCGCTCGCGACAGGCCTGCGCGACATCGATCGCGTACTCGTGGAAGATGACCGGATCATTGTAGGTGTAGGCAACAGACCGGCAATCGAGTTCCGTCGCTGCACGCGCGATCGTTTCCGGAGAGGCTTCGTCCGCCAACGTGTCCATCTCGCGTGACTTGCTCATGTCCCAGTTCTGGCAGAACTTGCACGAGAGGTTGCAGCCAGCGGTTCCAAACGATAGGACCGAGGTACCGGGAAGAAAATGATTCAGCGGCTTTTTCTCGATTGGATCGACGCAAAATCCGCTCGACCGTCCATATGTCGTCAGGACGATCTGATCCTCCTCCCGCGCCCGGACGAAGCACAACCCTTGTTGTCCGTCGAGAAGTTTACAGTAGCGCGGACAGAGATCGCATTGGATGCGTCCATCGTTCAATTGATGCCAATATTTCGTCGGCGCGTTCATTGTGACTTGTGAATTCGTCATGCGATCATCCCTTGAGATGAAGACTGCCCGTGCATTATACCAATCAAATCCTTCGTGTGTGAGTCAGCTCCCACAGGACATTTCCTTTTATGCTGACGATTGACGGCTCGCGCTATTCAGGAAGCGGAACGATCGTAAGACAGGCGGTCGCCTTTTCCGCCCTGACGGGCCAGTCCATCCGCGTAATCAATGCCCGAGCCAAGCGGGACAAGCCCGGCTTGCGTCCGCAGCACATTCGCGTCATTGAAGCGATAGCCGAGCTCGTCACGGGACGCGCCGAGGGACTGGCGCAAGGCTCGCAGGAATTCACGTTTCGTCCCGGCCTCCTCAAGGCGGGGCGACATTATAACTGGGACATCGGCTCCGCCGGTTCGACCACCATGTTGGGCCTCGGGATCATGCCGGTCCTCGCCTTCGCAGGGTCAGATGTCACAGTCGAATTGCGGGGCGGTCTCTTCCAGGACTTTGCCCCGTCTGCCTTTCATCTCCAGCATATCCTCCTTCCAATCCTGCACGCGATGGATCTCCGGGTAGAGATCGAGATCGCACGTCCCGGCTACGTGCCCCGCGGCGACGGCATCCTCCGACTCGCGGTGAACCCACTCACGGAACCTTTTCGAGCGATCGTGAAGGAACAGGCGGGACCAGTGACACGAATATGGGGGATCGCTCTCTCCTCTCATCTTGAGGAACGGCAAGTGAGCCGGCGTATGGCAGACGCGGCGCGAGACGTGCTCGTCAAGGCCGGTTATCGGGCTGAAATCGAAGTCCGCAACGATACCGAGTCGCTGCAGCCCGGCGCGGCGCTCGCGCTGTTCGCCAATCAAGGGGAAGCAGTGCGACTTGGCGCGGACCAGGCTGGCGCTTTACGAAGAAGGGCGGAGTCGATCGGCAAGCACGTCGCCCGCCAACTCCTCCAGGATCTCGAGTCCGGTGCGACACTGGACCGGTTCGCCGCGGATCAGATCATTCCCTTTGCCGCGCTGGCGGGAGGCGAGAGTCGGTTTATCATCCCAGCCGTGACGGATCATGTATTGACGGGCGCCTGGCTGGCTGATTTATTTCTTGGCGCGCGCGTGAGGATCGACGGTCGACGAATGACCATCGACGGAGTTGAATTCTGGCCGAATCGTGATCGCAAAACCAGTTAACAAGACTCCTCTCCATATGGATTCTCTTCACCCATCCAGTCAGCCGCCGACGCGGTTCATGGCCGATGCGATGCTCGGTCGCCTCGCGCGGTGGCTCCGCATCCTCGGTTATGACACGGCATATGAAAAGATCATCCCGGACGAGGTGTTGATCGAGCGTGTGCTCGGGGAGAATCGGTGGCTCCTCACCCGCGACGGATACCTGGCACAACGCAAAGTGCTCCGTGGTCGTCATACCTTGATCGCGAGCGGCCACATCGACGACCAACTCCGTCAGCTCCATGATCAACTGTCCCTTCACCTTGATCTTGCCGAACACGGACAGTTCCGCTGCGCCGACTGTAACGCCGCGCTCCATCCCATTTCCGCTGAAGAGGCGTCGGCTCTGGTTCCACCCTTCGTCGCACGGCATTACCACGAGTTCCTGCAATGCGACTCCTGCGGCCGCGTCTACTGGCCGGGGACTCACTGGGAAGCGTTGACCGGCCGGCTCGCTCTCATCAAGAAAGGAGAGAGGGGCACCGATCGATGAACGTCTCTCTGTTCCACCCATGGAACGTGACGCCGCAGGAGGCTGTGCAGATTCAAGAACAGCTTCGACGAAAGGTCTTGTCGCGCGGGCGAGTGCCTCGTCCGGCGCTGGTCGCCGGAGCCGACGCGGCGTTCGATCTTGAAAGCCGGCTGGTGTTCGCCGCGGTGGTTGTGCTGTCGTTTCCCGATTTGGAACGGGTCGAGACGGTGATCCACCGCGACCGCTGCACGTTTCCCTACATCCCCGGCCTGCTATCGTTTCGTGAATCTCCCGCCCTGCTCCACGCATTCGCCCGACTCCGGCACGATCCCGACGTCATCTTTATCGATGGGCACGGCCTCTCACATCCTCGATCAGCAGGGATCGCCTGCCATATCGGCATCTCTGTGGACCGACCGGTCATCGGATGTGCCAAATCCAAACTCACCGGCGAGTTTCGCGAGCCAGGCCTAGCCCGCGGAGCCACCTCCATGCTGTATGATCCCCAGGGCAAAGTAATGGGCGCAGTCGTTCGGACGCGCGATCGAGTCAAGCCGGTCTTTGTGTCGGTCGGCCATAAAATCAGTCTCGCTGAAGCCGTTCGCCTCACCCTGGCCTGCGGGAGAGGCTACCGAATTCCTGAACCGACGCGACAGGCAGACCTGCTGGCGGAGCGGGCCAAGAAGGAAAACCGCCCATGAGAACTCTCGGTTGTCTCCCGCTCCTATTGTTCCTGCTGTTGCTTGCACTCCTGCCCTTCGTGTTCGGAGAGCTCTTCTCCACCGCCCTCATGAAACTGCGCCTGACCCCCCCGCGCAGCCCTGTGGGTGATTCTGGGTATCCTGGTTGGAAGCAGTATCAACATTCCCGTCAGACGCATCGCACGGAACGAGGACGTCGTGGAGGACCCGCTCGCCCTCTTCGGCATCTCTGGATGGTGGCCACAGTTCCGACGTGTTCGACGGGAAACGATCATTGCCGTCAACGTCGGCGGCTGCCTTATCCCGGTCGGCTTGGCCTTTTACGAGACAGCCCACCTCATGATCGAAAACTGGCATAGCCTCGTCGGATTGGTTCTTGCCATTCTCGTGAACACACTGGTCTGTTACCGGTTGGCCCAGCCCATAGAGGGCATTGGTATCGCGATGCCTGGTCTCTTTCCTCCGCTCGTTGCCGTGATGAGCGCCCTGCTGTTGGCTCCCGATCAAGCCCCTCCCGTGGCCTTCGTGGCCGGCGTGCTGGGGCCGCTGATCGGAGCCGATCTTCTGCACCTCCGCGACGTCTCCAAGATCGCCACTGGCATCGCGAGCATCGGCGGCGCCGGTACCTTCGACGGCATCGTGCTCTCGGGAATTGTCGCGGCGTACCTGGCGTGAAAGGACGACGGAGGTTACTGCACGTTGATCGTGCCTATTTGTTCAGCGGTCTCGATCATCGTTCCAAAAGCCCTGCACTTGGCCTGCATGGTTCGCTTAAGGAACTGCCACTCCTGCTCATTAGCCAGACGAACTCCGAAATCCTCGATGCGGGTGGGGTAGAGTCTGATCCGCGTCATTCCGTTCATCTCCCGTTCCAGCACAAACAAGAACGACAGATCGTTACGCTCATCCCTGTCAACCATATAGTCGTCGATAAAATCGCCCGTCGCGTAGAGGATGGTTTTCCCCTTGTAGAGTTCAATCCCCTGAGGGGTATGGTTGGAATGCCCCCAGTAGAGGTCCGCTCCCATTTCGATAAGATCATGAGCCAAAGCTTGCATCGCTCGTGAGGGCGCTCCCCAATTGGGACCCACATGGGCACTGACGATCACCAGATCGGACTGCCGCCGCGTTGAGGAAATGATCTGCGCCAGTCGCGACCGGTGCGGTTCCGCCAGCCCGCGCTCGCTGTAGGTGACATAGTTGATACCAGGCTTCGTCATGGTCGCTTCCCACTCCGGCTCATTGTCCGTCAAGGCGACGACGGCCACACGCGCATCCGGCAACCTGAACGAGGCGGGAACGCACGCTTCCTCCAATGTCGCACCGGCGCCTGTTCGCTTAATGCCTGTCCGGTCCAGCAACTTGAGGCAATCCACGAGTGCGTCAGTACCAAAATCCAACACGTGATTATTTGCCAGCGTGACGCCATCGATCTTGGCTGCTTGAAGAAAATCCACGGCACGGGAGCCGGCGCGAAAGTGAAATTCTTTCGTGGTTGGATGCCACTCCACTCCCTGATCGCTGATGACGCATTCCAGATTGATCAGTCGACAGTCGGCCGCGAGCATGACCGGCAGAACATCGCCCCACAGGGCCTGGGGACGCACGGACCGGTTCTGGATCACATATTGATTCACCAGCCGCCCGAGCATGACATCTCCTGTCAATGCAATGCGCATCTTAGTTCACAATTTGACCAAACGAATGGAAGTCATTATCCCGCCTGCTCGGGTCGCAAAAGACGCTCCCCGAGTCTGACGGCCTGGAGCTGACTCTGAGCCGTCTCCGGTTCCTGGATACCACGGAGCAGCATGACCTGGCCTCCTCTAACGGAACGAAGCACGAGCGTCCCGATGCCCAAGAACCGTGCGATCAATCTCTGCTGAACGGAGATGTCACCAATGTCTTCAAGAGCGATCGCCTGAATCTCCTGGCCTGTGAACACGTTGGTGATCACGACGCGGCGTGAAGTAATGGCATATCGTACCCAGTACCGCAGAACAATCGAACAGACAACCAATGCGACCGCTCCGATGAACCACGCCTCCCAGCCGGGAACGCCGAACATTTTAAGGATCGCTCCACGCAGAGCCGTGATCAAGCTGATCAGATAGAGCCAGGCAAACTGGTTCCAGGAGGCATAGGCCTGCCAGAGTATTTTCTCATTCCCCTGCAACGTCGTGGTCATTCCAAATTACCGAGCACGCAGCGACGATCGAGACCCACATCCATCAGCTGACTCTGCCATGGGTCGGACGGAACAAGACGTGTGATTCAGCGGGTGCTGAGCGCTACCAGAGCCCAAAGCACACATCTCTGAACGGGATCGTTTCCCACTGCTCTTTTTCCATATCCAAAATGGCAAGTTCGAGATTCGAGGGGAGGACTCTCACCCCCTTTGGCCTGACCCAACTATCCGACTTCAAGGACTTGAAATACAGATGTGGCCTGGCTTGAGCATAATCCCGTTGATGAAACAGCTCGAGTAATCGCAAGGCGTCTGGAAAAGTCACGACATCCTCCTTTTGTCAGTCCCTCGATCCCATTCCAACGGGAGCCTGACCGTCAACCGGATCGAAACGTTTTTTCGCAGCCACTCATATGAGATTGGCCCTGTCTTTGAAATCTAGGTCGAGGCCGGAAACTTCCTCAACCCCATTTTCGCCGCCAACTCATGCAGCTTCTCGTGAATCGACTCATTATTGTAGGTTTGAATATCGCCGAGGGCCTGACAGTAGCCCGTGAGGGCTTCCAGCCACACCTTCTGGTTCTCACACGTGGCCGGCTTTTCGCGAACCTGATCGATCCGCAACCTGGCCTCCTTCAGCCGTTGCGCAGCCTCTTCTAAATGACGAGACACTGTCATTCCTCCTCCTTTCTTCCCGACCTTACGCCGACTTACGGGACCTTGACGAATGGATATTGTTCACGCAGTGACTTGGTGATGATACCGATTCCACACTCGTCGCCGACGGTCTCGATCGCAATAATCACGTCGGGGTTCTTGAAGTCGACACGAGGCCTGAATCCTCTTTGTGTCAACGACTCTATGAGTGCATGGTCGAGTTCTTGCTCGAGTTGCTGGCCATGGATCTCGCCCTTGTGGCCCCTCCGTTCGACTCGCACATAAAAAGACCCGCTGCCGATCTGGTCGGCATAGTTCAGCACCTCCGCCCTGAGTGTGGGAACGAATGAGGCCGCATCGATCGTGACGGTCTTATCGAGCGGAACAACTCTGGCCAGCGGTAGGAGAAATCCCGGTTCAGTTTCCTCGCTGCGGCGCAGCTGATCAAAGAATGCCTGATGGTCCTCGACCCGTCCCATCAATACCCCGAGATAAGGAGACCACCGGAAGTCACCCAACCGCTTGAGCCTCCTGGCCAGACGCCCCTGCTCGTGATCCTTTGCCGCGGCCAGTACATTCCAACTCATCATCGCTCTTCGGCCTACTGGAGCTTCGCGAACCGTCTCATCTTGCGACATCATGTTCCACAGCGATATGCCTTGAGCTGCCCGGCCTGAGCTGCACGTTGGAGATCGTCGATCGTGCGGCCGGTCAAGACCGACGTATCCCACTCTTCCTTCATCTCGCGATCAGGGCGAGCCTCTTCATCCTGCTGTTTGATCAAAAGCCATTGCCGCGAGCGCCCTTTCATCTTGACGAGAGCAAAACGCCCGCGTAGTCGACGGCCATGCAGGATAAGATCTAACGCGCCCACTTCCCACATCTTTGCAACCGACCCTTGCCCTCGTGTTGGTTCATACCAACCTGTGTCCCATACAAGAACCGGCCCCGCCCCATACTGGCCTTCCTCAATCACCCCTTCGAAATCGGCGTATGTCAGGTCGTGATCTTCAACTTCGACCGCCAACCGCTTCACGCGCGGATCAAGCGTCGGCCCTTTGGGGATCGCCCAGGATTTTAGGACTCCGCCGATTTCTAATCGGAAATCATAATGGAGATGGGACGCCTGATGTTTTTGCACGGTAAAGATCGGTCGGTGAATCTGTTTCGCCATAGCAGTTCTGACAACGTTGGTCACGTAGCCCACGGTACCATGTGAAGGTTAAACCGTCGCTTTGGAGTTCACTGAGCAAGTGGGATGCCGACTGAGGCCCGGCCGTTCCTCAAAGTCGACCGAAAACGCTTTTCCAGAAAGAACTCGATGAGATCGGATTTCCGGAGAGCATAGAACCATATGGGAGGGGTATCGGATCGACTCCATGATCCGGGAACCACCGCGACCTTTTGCCACATCGGCGGGGCACCTCTTGTAGCGGATTTCCTCAAAAGCATTCGATCCTGGACCCACCTTGGCAGTCCAATGGTTGAAGTTTTCAACGAGTTGTGGTGTTCCCCGTCTTGACGTCGCGTGGCCTCCTTCTTGCCCGTGTACTTATCTGAGTTTCTTCCGTGAACCGTAGAAGGATGAGCGCACGCAGCACAAGGAGAGGATGCCTCGATGAAAGCGCGGCGCGTCACGTAGAAGCGGTTCTCGCCGCCGGGGTCGCCGTAAGGTCGACCCCAAATCGTTCAGCGTGACCGGGCCGTAACAAGACCGAACCGATCAAACCAGGGAGGGGTACCATGAAAGTCCAGGAGATCATGACCAGCGATGTGCAAGGGTGCAGCCCCGATACCAATCTTGCGGCCGCTGCCAAAATGATGTGGGACAGTGACTGCGGTGCTCTGCCCGTCCTCAACATCCACGGCCAGGCAGTGGGTATGATCACCGATCGCGATATCTGCATGGCTGCTGCGACGAAGAATAAAGCACCATCGGACATCACCGTCTGGGAAACCGTGTCCGGCAAAGCCTTCACCTGCCGGATGGAGGATGACGTCCACATGGCCATGGACATAATGAAACGGGAACGAGTGCGACGACTGCCTGTCGTTGATGAAGACGGAGTGCTTCAGGGCATGGTCGCCATGAACGATTTCGTCCTCCTGGCTGGGGAGGCGAAAGGGGGAAAGATCCCGGGTATTTCGTTCGAGGATGTTGTGCGAACGATGAAAGCCATCAGTGCCCATCGGATCCTCGTCGGCATCTGAGGATGGGTTCGGGTAGGCATCCGAGACGGTTCTACTCGCTTCGGACTCAACCAAGCATGAAATCCGCGCCCACTGCATTCATTCAAGGACAGCACAACTGGTTTCAGAATCATTCTCGTCTCCCGGCGAGAGTCTTGCGGAGAATACGCGTTGAAGGGAGGGGCTCATGGCGATGAAAATGTTCGGTGGCGTCATGTTGGCGTTCGTGCTCATGAGCTCTCTGGTATTAGCCCAGACGCAGCTGAGCCCTATAGATAAAGGGGAGCGACTTTACCAACGGAACTGTCTCCGCTGCCACGGACCGGCTCTGGATGGAAAAGGACCAGATGCGGTCACCCTCCGCGTTCCCCCTACCAACTTCCACACGTACCTCTCCCGCCTGAAAGACAATGGCGAATTGGAGAAAACCATCAAGGAAGGCAAGAAGTTCCTCGGGATGCACAACTGGGAGGATACCCTGAGTGACGAGCAGGTACGAGATCTGATCGCCTACATCCGCAGTGCAGCTCCTCCTGTGAAGGCGAAACCCTAGGTCTTCTCAGAGGGTCGATGGCCTGCCGGGTGTGAGTCCTATTAGAATGGAGTTGTACGACGAGTTAGGAATAGACGGGGGGTGAAAATCGCGATGACTGCCTTGCTAAGTTACATGCTGGATATGCTCCTAGCGGGAACGTTCCTGATCGGCAGTCCATTCGTCGGGCTTTCATTCGTCGACTCTGCGCATGCGGGGCCAGCATCTTCTCCCTCTCTCTCGACGGACAAGAACACAGGAAATATCGAGGAAGGGCGCAAGATCTATAACGGAAAAGGATTCTGCTACCAATGCCATGGATCTGATGGGTACATCGACCGGCGGCCAAATATGAACGAAGAGATGCGCCGGGTGATCGATCACCTCGATCCGCCTCCGGCAGACCTTCGAAATCCTGCCGCATTGAAGTCGAAAAACGATCAGGAGCGCTTTGACACCATCCAGAACGGGCATCGCGGTACTGCTATGTTTCCCCATCAATTTCTTAAGGACGCAGAAATTTACGATGTCCTTGCCTACCTTTCCGTTCTTCGAACGGAAGGGAAATCGCAGCCAAGGAGGAAGTAAGAATCCCGACTAGGTCCACCAACGAGGATATAACGTCCGTTTGGCACTATATGTTTAGGCTAAGGCATTGAGTCCGCGTTCGCATGTGCAAGTTCTAGCCTTCAGCGCCGTGAGCCCCCTAGAGGTAAGCGGTATAAGGTGCAGTATCTCTCTGCCACCCACGGCGAGCGGAATTCTCTTTACAAGGTGTCTCGGAAGAGGACCGACGTTGAGGGCAAGGGATGGGTTTTAACAAGAAAAGTGTGGTCGTTGGCGCCGGAATTATAGCAGTGGGACTTATCATTGCTGTGTGGTGGTTTTTCATTGAGCCATCTGGCGAACCGGTCAAACAAGGCCAGGCTCCTTCCTCTGACAAAGCGGCGGGCACTGCGCAATCCGCCTACGAGGTCCCGCGACGCCCTTCGGCCGATGTCTTGAGTGCCCAAACCGTGGAGTTATCCGCTTCGGAATTCGAGCAGTTCAAGATCATGCCTGTCGAAGAGCATGACTTCACGATCCAACGCGAGGCGGTTGGCAATATCGATTTCAACCAAGAGATGTTGGTGCAGGTCTTTCCCCCTGTTTCGGGAAAGACTATCGCTCTTTTTGCCACAGTCGGCGACGAAGTAAAGAAAGGAGAGCCACTCTACACGATTGAGAGCCCTGATCTCGTCCAAGCAGAATCAGCACTCATTTCTGCTGCCGGTACCCTTTTTCTGACGACGCGCGTTCTCAAGCGTAACAAGGAACTTAGACAGTTGAAGGCGCTTTCGCAGAAAGAGCTTGAGCAGGCTATCTCTGATCAGGAGGCTGCGGAAGGAGCCTACAAAGCAGCGCGCAATGCCGTCCGCATCTTTGGCAAGACGGAGAAGGATATGGATCGCATGGTCGCCCAACGCAAGGTCGATCCGGTCCTCGTCGTGCGCAATCCCATCACAGGACGCGTGACTGCGCGAAATGCCGCCCCTGGTCTATTGGTTCAGCCAGGCAGTTCGGTAGCGCCCTACACGCTGGCCGATGTCTCGACCATGTGGATGATGGCAAAAGTTGCCGAGACTGACTTTCCAACTCTCCGGTTGGGTGAAGAAGTTGATGTATCGGTGAAGGCGTATCCGGGACGGGTGTTTCGGGGGAAAGTCGTCAGAATTGGAGAATCCGTTGATCCGGTCACGCACCGGCTGTTGGTGCGCTCGGAAGTCCAAGATCCTAAGCATGAATTACGTCCGGGAATGTTCGCGACCTTTGCGATCCGAATAGGCTCGATAGTCCGGTCTCCGGCGGTACCGATCAACGGCGTCGTCCGTGAAGGCGATGGGTCCATGACGGTATGGGTCACCACCGACCGAAAGCACTTGGTCAAACGGACGGTCAAGATAGGGCTTCAGCAGGACGAGTACGACCAGATTGTTGAGGGGTTGCAACCGGGAGAACTGGTGGCCACCGAGAGGGCACTCTTCCTAAGCAATGCACTGACGGAGATGTCCCGATAGATCCTTTTCTGCAGACGAAGGGGATGAATATCCCAAGAGGTATTCCGTGCTAAGGGTCATCCTTACGTTCTGTCTGTCCCGCCGCCCGATTGTTCTAATCGGCCTAGGCCTGCTCCTTTGCAGCGGTCTTGTCGCATTCTACAAGATCAATGTCGAGGCCTATCCAAACCCGGCTCCTGTCATCCTCGAAATAACGGCCCAGGCTCCAGGTCTGTCTGCGGAGGAGATGGAGCGGTATTACACGATTCCTATGGAGGTGGGCCTCGCTGTTGTCCCGGGGGTTGAGGTCATTCGCTCGACCTCGTTCTACGGGCTGTCGTTCGTCCGCGTCACATTTCGATACGGTATCGAATATTACTGGGCCAAAACACAGACCGCCATTGCCCTGCAACAGTATGTCAATTTGCCGAACGGGGTATCCCCACTCATCCAAGGTTCCAGCTTGGTGGGTGAAATCGTTCGCTACCAACTAGTGGGCCCCCCACGCTTCGGATTGACCAACTTGCGCACACTACAGGACTGGGTTCTCCAGCGTCGACTGCTGACAGTTCCTGGCGTGGTCCAGGTGGTGACATGGGGTGGGACGACAAAGACCTACGATGTCGAGGTCGATCTCCACAAGCTTGACGAATTCAACATTACCCTCCCGCAAATTCTGACCACTGTCGGCAACGCTAATATTAATGTCGGTGGCCGAACCCTTAACGTTGGCCAGCAGGCAGTCAATGTCCGGGGCGTCGGCCTGATTAACAAGGTGGAGGATATCGAGAACATCGCTCTCAGCGCCAAAGAGGGCGGCATCCCGATTCTGGTAAAGGATGTGGCGAAGGTTTCAGTGGGCAATCTGCCCAGGTTGGGGAAGGCAGGTCGCGACGATGAGGACGACGTGGTCACTGCGATTGTGATCATGGATCGGACGCAGCATACCAATGACGTTGTTGCCAGGGTTGCGGCCGAAATCCAGAAGATCAATAGCGACGGCACGCTGCCCCCGGAAGTCCATGTAGTCCCGTTTTATGATCGTGCTACGCTTGTTTCGGTCACCACACACACTGTCTTGCACAATCTCATTTTCGGCTGCCTACTGGTTTTCTTGATCCAGTGGCTTTTTCTGGGCGATCTACGCAGTGCGATCATTGTCGGTGCCAATATCCCCTTCGACTTGCTCTTTGCCATCATCGCTTTGTATTTGACGGGAGAGTCGGCCAACCTTCTGTCAATTGGGGCCATCGACTTCGGCATCGTCGTCGACTCATCCGTTATTTTTGTCGAGAACCTCGTACGTAATCTCCAGATGAATGAGGAGGACCAAAACAGTCTCCTGAAGACGTACCCTCCCCCTCCGGAAGCCTCAGGCTGGACGAGCCGGCTTCGGATGGTCTATAGCAGCGCCTTGCAGATCGACAAGGCGATCTTGTATTCGACATTGGTTACATTGGTGGCCTTCCTGCCGCTGTTCACAATGCAGGGCGTCGAAGGGCAGATCTTCGGTCCGATGGCAAGGACATATGGTTACGCCCTGGTGGGCGCCCTGATCGGTCGATTCACGATCACTCCGGTCCTGTCCACATTCCTGCTTCCGGAGCACGTTCGGCGTACCGAAACGATTCTCGTGCGAGGCTTACGTGCCATCTACCTTCCGACCCTCCGTTGGGTGTTGACCCACCGGGCCATCATGGTGGCGATCGGCGTCGCTGTCTTGGCTTCGAGGATTCTGATGCCGCCTCTGGGCGGCGAGTTCCTGCCCGCTCTCGAAGAGGGAAACCTCTGGATTCGTGCCACAATGCCCCCAACGATCTCGTTGGAATCCGGAATGCCAGTGGTCGACCGCATTCGTCGGATAATCCTCAGCCACCCAGAAGTCATTACAGTCGTCTCGCAGCATGGCCGGCCTGACGACGGGAGCGATGCTGCGGGATTTTACAACGCCGAATTCTTTGCAGCGTTGAAGGCAAGGGATCAGTGGCCCTCTGGGATGACGAAAGAGAAGCTGATTCAGCAAATTCAGGAAGAGTTTAAAAACGAGTTCACGGGCATTATGTTCAACTTTTCGCAAGCCATTCAGGACAACATTGAAGAGGGGCTGTCGGGGGTCAAGGGCGCCAACTCCGTCAAAATCATTGGGCCGGATTTAGCCGCTCTGGAGAAGATTGCGACACAAGTCCTGCATGAAATGGATCAAGTCCGTGGGGTCACCGATCTCGGCATCTACCGGGTACGAGGTCAGCCGAACCTGAATATCGTCATAGACCGAGAGGCCGCGGACCGCTACGGTCTCAATTCAGGGGATGTGAACAGCGTCGTCCAAGCAGCCCTCGGGGGCGCGCAGGCAACAACGGTCCTGGAGAACGAGCGCCGATTCGCCCTGATCGTCCGCCTCGCTCCCGAATACCGTAACAGTCTGGATAAGGTACGTGCCATCAAGGTCGGGTTTCAGACGAGCAGGGGCGACAATGCCTACATTCCTTTGCGCGACGTTGCCACGATATCCTTGGATACGGGCGCGTCTTATATCTTTCACGAAAAAAATCAGCGATTCATTCCCATCAAGTTTAGCGTGCGCGGCCGTGACCTCGAGAGCACGGTAGCCGATGCACAAGATCGGATTGCGCAGACGATAACGCTCCCACAAAATTATCGGCTCGAGTGGGCAGGGGAGTTCCACGAACTGCAGCAGGCCAAGAAACGGCTCGAGGTGATCGTTCCGGTGAGCATCGCCCTGGTCATGATCATTTTGTATGCCCTATTCGGGTCGGTTCGAGACAGCCTGATTGCACTAGTGGGCATTCCCTTTGCCGGTTTTGGCGGAACATTAGCTTTGCTGGCCAGAGGGTTTCCTTTCAGTGTTTCCGCTGCCGTTGGGTTCATTTCGGTGTTCGGAATTTCGGTAATGGATGGCATCTTGATGCTCACCTACTACAACGAGGTCATGCAGCGGGGCGGCCTGTCGAGTATCGACGGCATGTTCCATGCTGCCTCCCAACGAATGCGGCCTATGCTGATGACGGCGCTGTCGGCTTGCCTGGGGCTTCTCCCCGCCGCCATGTCAACCAGCATCGGTGCCCAAGTGCAACGACCCTTGGCAACGGTGGTTGTTGGTGGCTTGTTGTTCGATTCGATTATGTTACTGGTGGTCGTGCCTCCTCTGCGCGTCGTGTTCCTCGGACATTCCGAGAGCGGCGGCGCGACTAAAACCGAAGTGGAGCAATAAAAAACACAGGGCCATCTGCTGGACAAGTGTAAGTCATGAATGTGCCCAGGTGACGGACCTCCACCAGGACTTCCGTTCTGGGATGATGCCTGAGTTTTCCTGCAACTCTACTGGCTAGACCGAGTCTGGCCCCCTGCTAGCGTGCAACCATCTGTGCCGACGGCCGAAAGCCTTCGTGTGTCGATCAGATCGTGACCCGAAGTTAGCAAATCGCCCTTTTGAGCGAATGGCGCTGCTCCTTTCATCCGAGCGCTGAAAGAATGAACCTTGTACGGTAATAAAAGCGTTGAGGATAAGAAAACAAATACATGAAGGGTCGAGACAGTTCGTAAACCCCAGGTCGCTGGTTCGATCCCAGTTCCCGGATCGACATTATTCCACTTAGCTTTCGAAGTCGGTAGAAATATTAGAAAGGGCTAGAAGGCTGAGGCATACCCCTGGTAACCCCTGGTCGAGGTGCCACTCGTGGCACTTGGATCTGTAACCACTTGTAACTAGTAGACACGAAATGTCACTTTTTGCATTGTCTTTTTCTTTTAACTTGTTGTTTATGCTCATTTTCATGACGCCCTGAAAAGGCTGGCAGCGACAGTTCGATTCTGTCCCTCGGCACCACCATTCGCGCGCTTGGAGCTTGTTCAAGATAGGAAGGTGGCACTAGAGAAGCGGGATCCTGGCGGCTGGCATCGATTTCCCTCACTAAGAAGCAGCAGTCTATGTCTTCAGTTCCGGTTCTGTCCTTTTGATTGACGCTGAAGAATGACGACCAATCGCCTTTTTCACAGGATCAGTTGGCGGCGCAAGCGCCGTAGTTCCGCTTCATCCTCCGCGTCGAGCTCTTCTTGTTCAATCGGTTCCACGCGAACAGCGGATACTTTGTACTCGGGGCACTTGGAGCTTTCGTCCGCGCTCGATGAGAGCAGCTCGTTGACCGTCGAGGCCGGGAAGTGAAAGCTGGTGAAGACATGCCCGGGCAGCACGCGCTCGCTCTTCGCGACAGGAAGTATCGCCTCCCCGCGGGCGCTCACCAATCGAACGATCGCACCATCATCTAGATGCAACCGCTCCATATCGGCTGGGTGCATTTCCAACACGTCAGTATCGACGACTTTCAAGATTTCCGTCCGGCGCGTCTGGGCTCCGCAATTGTAATGTTGGAGAATCCGTCCCGTGGTCAAGACGAACGGATAGTCCTTGGTCGCTTGCTCACCAGGCGGCAAATAATCGACAGGCACGAAGCGGGCTTTCCCCTTTGGGAAGGTTTCTCCATGCATGAGCGCTGTCCCTGCGTGTACCGTGGTCGGCACCGGCCACTGCAAACCGGCATGCGACTCCAATCGATCATACGACACGCCCGCAAATACGGGGGTCAGCTTCGCGATCTCGTCCATGATCTCGGAGGGATGGGTATACGTCATCGGGTACCCCATGCGTGTCGCCACTTCACAGACGACCTGCCAATCCGGGAGAATTCCGTTCGGAGGATCGACGGCTTTTCTGATCCGCTGGATGCGACGTTCGAGATTCGTGAACGTGCCGTCTTTTTCCAAGAACGAGGCGCCGGGAAGGATAAGGGTCGCAAACTTGGTGGTCTCGCTCATGAATAAATCCTGAACGACGAGAAACTCCAGGTTTCGCAAAGCTTGCTGGACCTTCTTCGAGTTAGGATCGGTTTGCGCGACATCGTAGCCGATGATCCAGAGCCCCTTGAGCCGTCCAGCGATCGCAGCATCCCACATATCCGGCGTCTTCATCCCCCGCTTCGTCGGCAACGGACGTCCCGTGACAGTTTGATGAAGCGACGCAAGAGCGGGATCGTCCAAACTCTGATAGCCCGCGAAGTAGGTCGGCAAGCATCCGACATCGGAGGCACCCTGCACATTGTTTTGACCACGCAACGGATTAATGCCGCTGCCGGGCTTCCCAACATTACCGGTAGCCAGAGCCACGTTGCAGAGCGCGATCACCCCGTGGCTTCCCCACCGATGTTCGGTCACGCCCAAGCCATGGACGCAGAGCGATGCTCCACTCTTGGCATAGTGCCGCGCAACCTGGTAGACGAGGTGAGCCGGAACGCCGGTGACGGGTTCCAGCTGTTCCGGTGAACAATCCGAGACGGTTTTGAGCCACTCTTCGAATCCCTCAGTCCTCGCCGCAACGAAGGCGTGGTCAAAGAGCTTCTCTTTGGCGATCACATAGCCGATCGCGTTGAGCAACGCGACGTTGGTGCCGGGCCGTAACTGCAGATGAAGGTCGGCGAGCCGGGCGAGTTCCGTCCGTCGCGGATCGATGACGATCAGCGGCACCCCACGACGATGGGCCTGCTTGATCTTGGCTCCGACCACGGGATGGGATTCAGTGGGATTGGCCCCGACCACCAGGATGAGTTTGGCCTGATCGAGATCTTCGATGGAATTGGTCGCGGCCGAGGCGCCCAAGGTCTCCATCATCCCGGTGACGGTGGCGCTATGGCAGACCCGTGCGCAGTTGTCGATGTGGTTGGTCCCCATGACGCAACGGATGAACTTACCGAAGAGGTAATTTTCTTCATTCGTTCCGCGGCTGGATGAGATCGCGGCGACGGCATCGGCTCCGTGCGATTCCTTCAGACGCGTAAATTCCCGTACGACGCGATCGAGCGCTGCGTCCCAGGAGATTTCTTCCCAACCGTCTGCCCTACGTAAGAGCGGCACCTTCAGCCGGTCGTGCGCGTCATTGTAGGTCCAGCCGAATCGACCCTTCATGCAGGCATGGCCGTGATTGGAAGGCCCGTCGTCGGCTGGCATCATCCTGACCACGCGACCGTCCCGGACTCCTGCGTCGAACGCACAACCGACCCCGCAATACGCGCAGGTCGTGCGCACCGTCGCCGTCGGGTAGCCAAGATCGAGAATCGTTTTCTCCGTGAGGGCGCCCGTGGGACATTCCTTCACGCAGGCGCCGCAGGAGACGCAATTCGAATCGGCAAACCCTCCGGCAGTCCCATTACGGGGACCGGCCCCGGCGATCGGTCTCGTCGCAAATCCTCGGGCGAACATCGTCAAGGCATGGGTCCCCTGGATTTCGTCACAGGCCCGGACACAGCGGGCGCAGGAAACACAGAGGGCATTGTCGAAAACAAAAAATGGATTGGACTCATCCCGGGACGTCACCCGGCTGGATGGCCGCCGGTACCGAACTCGCTTCGCGCCCAAGCCGAGCGCGAGTCGCTGCAACTCCTCCGGCCATTCTGTCCCGGAGGGTTGCTCGGACAAATACAGTTCCAGCACGTTACGTCGCAGGTGATTCACCCGGTCCGTGTCAGTGCGGACGACCATGCCGTCGCGGACCGGCGTCGTACAGGAAGCTGGTGTCCCGGATTGCCCTTGAATTTCACAGAGGCAGAGACGGCAGGACCCGAACGGGGCCAGATGATCGGATGCGCAGAGGCTGGGAATCTTGATCCCGGCCTTCTTCGCCGCTTGGTACACGGTGTCACCCGGTTCCGCGATTACCGTTCTGCCATTGATGGTAATCTTCATAGCTACCAACCCTCAGCGATCAGCTATCAGCAATCAGCTCACTGCTGACGGCTGAAGGCTGATAGCTTCTTCCTAAACTCATCTCCAAAATGTTCGATCGCTGTTAACACCGGGTACGGCGCGCGACCACCGAGCGCACAGAGGCTCGCGGCCTTCATCGTGTCCCCCAGGTCATGGAGCACCGCAAGATCGTCCGTACTCCCTTCACCGGCTTGGATCCGTTCCAGAATTTCGCGTCCCCGCACAGAACCGACCCGGCAGGGCGTGCATTTGCCACAGGATTCATCCGCGGTAAAGGCCATGAAATGCCGCGCCAACTCCACCATGTCTGTATCCTGATCGTAGACCACGATGCCGCCGTGGCCGAGAATGGCACCGGCCTCTGCGAAGGCGTCGTAACAAATCGGGATGTCGAGTTTTGACTCAGGAAACAGACTCCCGAGCGGCCCGCCGACTTGGACCGCCTTGAATCGGGAACCGGCGGCCATGCCGCCGCTAAATTGTTCCAGCACCTGGCGCAACGTCTGTCCGAATGGAATTTCAACGAGCCCCGGCTGCTTCACACGCCCACCGATCTGCAACGCGATCGTGCCCCGCGACCGCTCGGTTCCCATCGACGCATGCCAGGCTCCCCCGCGAGCGAGAATGTTCGGAATCGTCGCGAAGGTGAGCACATTGCTGACGATCGTCGGACGTCCATACAGGCCTGCCACGGCGGGATAAGGCGGCTTGGCCCGCACGACGCCGCGTCGCCCTTCCAGCGATTCCAAGAGCGCTGTCTCTTCTCCGCACACGTACGAGCCGGCACCAACTATTACCTCGATCTCGAAGGAAGCTCCGTTGAATTCCAGGAGTCCTTCTTCCATCGCTTTGCGAATCGCCGTTCGCAACGTGGCGGCCGCTGCGGGATATTCATGACGACAGTAGACATACCCCTTTGTGGCTCCGATCGCGCGCGCGCAGATCAACATGCCTTCGATCAGCCTGAAGGGATCCCCTTCCATGATCATACGATCACAGTAGGTGCCGGCATCCCCTTCATCCGCGTTGGCCACCACGTACTTCTCATCGGCTTCCGTCTGCCGGGCAATCTGCCATTTGTTCCACACGGGAAACGCCGCACCGCCACGCCCGCGGAGCCGGGAAATTTTGATCTCCTCGATCACGGCTGCCTCAGACATGTTCATCGCAGCAGCAAGTCCCTTGAATCCCCCCTGCGACTGGTATTCATCGATCGCCAGCGGTTCGGTCACGCCGAAGTTTGCAAACGTGTGTCGGGTTTGTTGCCGCAAGAACGGAATCGAGTCGACCAGCGTGCCTTCGAGACCGAATTCAATTCGGGGAAGATCGTTCGGCAAGACGTTAAACCAGGCCAGCCGTCCGCGTGGAGAATCCTGTTCTACTATTGGCTCGAGATAGAAAGCCCCGCGGGCAGAGGTGCGGACCAGCTGTACCTCCGGACGTTCCTTCCAGGCATCGGCAAGACGACCGGCCCCTGCCGCACGAGCCGATGTGTCGTTGGCAAGATAAAGGCGCGTCGTTTTCATTTTTTCGCCGGTTCCAGAATCGAAGGAATCTGCGAAGGCGTCACTCGTCCATAGAGGTCCTCGCCGACGATCACGGTCGGAGAGACGGCACAATTCCCGACACAGTATATTTTCTCGAGCGTAAACCGCCCTCCGGGCGTGGTCTCTCCGACGTCGACCAGCAGCTGATCCTGGATGGTACGAAGCACCCGCTCTCCGTGGTTCGCCGTGCAAGACTCACCCATGCAGATCTGAACCACACACCGCCCCGGTGATGCGGTGCGAAGATCGGGGTAGTAGGACAGCACTCCTGCGACCTGTGCGTCCGTCACTCCCAGCGCACGCGCAATCCGAGGCACCACCTTCTCCGGGACACAGCCGAACACCTCCTGAACCGCAAGGAGGACCTGAAGGATGTTGGGTCTGGCCGGCGGGACCGGCCGGCAGGACTCCAGCACCTCTTCCAGAGTCTGGTGGTGTCGTGTCGTCATCGAACAACCTCGTCGAGCCCTACGTGCGCTCTCAATTTGTTGTAGTCGAAGGCCGCACGCCCGACGCGCCGGACACCAAGATCATGCCTCTCCATCTCGGCGATGAGATTCCCAACTTTGTCTCGGCCGACTGCTGATCCCATGACATGCCTCGGCGTCTGGTTCTCCAACGCGGGGCACGCCCGCTCAGCCCACTCCAGATAGACGGTTTCCAAGAAGCTGTTCAACAGGGCTCGATCCTCTTCCGGCGTCACGACCACTGTGAGCGGCTCGTCCGTGGCCAACTGCGACTCCGTCACCCGGCGTGGCGGCGGAGTCGCGGATTCTCCCCGAAAATGGAGAGAGAACCCGAACGCCGCCGCAAGCTGGTGCTTGATCGTATCCAGTCGCTCTCGCGAGTCGCATTCCACCAACAACTGTGTCGCCGTCAGGGTCAGCCTCGCCACAACCGCGGATTTGACCGTTCCGAATGGTTCCCGCCGTACATAGAACTGGTCGCGTTTCGGGCCGACTTCCGTGCCGTCGGGGGAAGCCGCCGAGTCCGGCTCAAATCCCTCCAAGTCTCCGAGGGTGTTCGCGAGATGTCGATACTCGCTGTGATCGTACAGTACCAGGGCATACAGATAAGGTTGGCCGTTTCCCGTCACGTAGCGGATGCTGACGACGGCGTCGAGAAGCGCGGAAAACCGCATACGGGCGAAGGTCCACAACAAGACGTGTCCGTAGCGCTTGGCAAACTCCGCCCAGTCTCCGAGCTCAAACGAGCCGGCCGTCATTTCGACCTGACGCCGGTAGTCGGCAGTCGAACTCAAGAGTGCCTGACTGTCTTCCTTCGACAGCACGATCGCCGGACCTGCGATCACCGCCCGTTCCCACTCCTCATTGCCTGGCTCTCGAATCATCCTGGTCAGCAGAACCTGTCCTGTTTTGATCGCGTGGCGGAATTCACCGTCTGGCACGCGATAGGTCCGGCTGTCGCCAAGAGACCGGAGGAGGATCCGCTTCTCCGAGTCCTCGAGCGTGATGAATTCGACCAGATCCAGGTATGAATGTTTGAGCGGATCGAGCCACGCCCGTTCTTCCTGTGGAATGTGTTCCGTGATGACGTCGCGGAGTTGTTCGATCAGCGTGAGCTGCCCGTCCTGAGGATAGAAGTCGGCGTAGAGGGAGAGCTCGGCCAGTTCCGTTTCTTGCGACAACGGAAGCAAGAGTCCTCGTGCCGCCCCCTCAAGATAGGGCTCAAAAGCAAAACCGAGTGCAATCTGCCGCTGAGTTGCAAAACCAGGTTCCAGAGAGAGCTCTTCGAGCCGAACCAGCAGCGCTTCAAGAGCAGGGGGGAGCGGAACGTCCAAGCCAGCGGTCGTTTCACTCGCGAGCTTCATGAATCTCTTCCATGACGATCGTTTCTGCGTCGAGCCAGTCTTCGAGTTCCCTCCCCTCCCGACGCCCTCTCGATTCCCACAATTCATAGGCCTTCTTCGAAATCCGCTCCCACATGCCGTCCGGCAGTTCAATCGGCTTCTGAGAGCCGACGGACCTCGTTCCTTGTACGGACCTGAAGGCCACCCGCTTTTTGGTGGTTGTTCGCATGTCAGACCCCCTTGGTTACGCGTTATGAAATGCTCGTTTCCGGCAATTCAATCGGTGGCACCACGCGACGATGGCCGGCCGAGAACTTCGGGCTGCGCACCGTCAGCACAGGGCACGATGATTTCCGGACCACGGTCTCCGCGACACTACCGCTGATCGTATGAGACAGACCGCGTCGACCATGTGTGCCCATCACGATGAGGTCCGCCGGCATCGTCTTGGCCCGATCGAGAATTGAATCGGGCGGGAGACCACCATAAAGTTCGACGTCGGTCTTCACCCGCGCCTTACTGAGTGCCTTGGCCAGATCCGACAGCCGTCCACGGATCACCTCTCGCATCTTTTCCTGCTTCGCCACATGGAGAAGCGAGAAATCCAATCCGTATGAGACTGGTTCCAGAACATGGAGCAACCTGATCGATGCCCCGGAGCGTTGTGCCACCTGAACCGCATACTCCAGCGCATCGAGCGAACAATCCGAAAAATCGATCGGCACAAGGATCCGCTCCAGGCTCACACCTCTGCAGGGATCCGTCCCGCCCCCTTCGCCGTTACGCCGCTCCGTCCGGACCGCGAGGACCGGGCAGGGAGCCGTGCGGATCACCCGTTCTGCAGTGCTTCCCACGAGCACATGCTCAAGGCCGGTTTTCCCCTTGGTACCGACAACAACCAGGTCCGAGTCTTCGGCTTTGGCTGCAGCGATCAATTCCTCGCTCGGAATCCCCGTCGCAATACGCGTGTGGATTGAGATTCCCCGAGCGGAGACCCGCGCTTTCAGGTCCGCCATTTGCGACGTCGCTGTCTTCATCAGTTCGGACAAGTACATGTGATTGACGGGGTAGTCCGGATTGAGCCCAGGCGGAAACTCTAAGACGGTCATGACCGTGAGGTCCGCTCTCCAGACAGACGCCAGGCAACAGGCGTAGGCTTCCGCTCCTGTAGCCCAACGGGAAAAGTCAGTGGCGAAGAGAATGTGCAATCGATTTATCATGCGCTCACACAGCCTCCACACTCAGCAACAACAACTCTCCCTTCATGTTGGGATGAATCGAGCACCGGAACTCGTGCCGCCCCGGACGACTCATGTTAAAACGAATGGTCGCATCGCGCTTCGGGTCAAGGTACACACCTCCGATCCCTCTTCCATAGATGATCGTGCCGTCCTTTTCAACGGCGGTGGGGATCCCTTCAAACATGGTCGACCCGAAATCATGCCGTTCGGCGTCCTCGTTCTTCACCTTGATCACGGTCGGCAGCCCCAAATGGAGGATGCCCTGCTTGGTCGAGAAGGTGAAATTTTTGATCGTGACCTCCACCACTTGTTCCGTCTGCGACAACAGCGGCTCAGCCGATCCCCACCCTAATACGCACGTCATGCTGAGAACGAGCGCCAATCTGCTCCGTTGTACCATCTGACCAATCATCAGGACCTCCCTCCTTCTTAGCTATTCATCGACTAGCTTTGCCTGGTAGGGGCACCGTCAAGACCGGACACCCTGCCGTTCGGACAACCTTCTCCGCCGTGCTGCCGAAGAAAATCTTCTCCATGCTTCCTGCTCGCCCACCATAGCTGCCCATCACGACGAGATCAACCTTCTCGGCTCGCGTCGTTTTGGCGATCTCCACGAACGGCGCACCTTCCAGAATCATCCGGCGCACTGTGACAACGGATGCCTCGACAGTTTCCAACAATCGACGCACGTTCAGCCTGGCATGGTGTCGAAGCCGCCTCTTCTGTGCCGCCGTATCGGAGGGAACAGCCAAGAGACCAAGCCGATTGAACGCGTCGAGCGCACTGGTGTCGATGACGTGAAGAAGGAGGAGATCGGCCTGCGTGACCTCCGCCAGTGACACAGCCATGCGGAAGGCTTCGACTGAACAGGGAGAAAAATCGACGGGAACAAGGATTCTTGAGAACAAGCCTTCTGCCATGAAAGCTCCGATGGATCAGGAGAGTCCACACGTTTCTTCAGCAAAGCCGGTGCCACTAGGTCGAGGTTCCCGACCTTCGCCGAATGATGTATGGAAACAAGGGCTTCGTCCTCGAGGCCGAGCAGTCAATTTTCAGATGGCAGATTAGTGAATTCCAGATGGGGGAGTCTTGCTACAGCAGTTGTTTCGAGGTTGTAGCGGAAGGGGACAGACCGCTTGAGCGATGGGGGGTCAAACGTGGGCCGAAAGAGGGCGCGAGACGTGACGGATCTGGTTTCTCGTTGCATTCCCAAAATTCCATGGTTGATGTCCGGTATGGCATTGCTCTTGCTCGAACAAGTGCCTGAACGGCAACGAGGGAGGTGGCATGACGCGCACACATTGGTTGCTCCTAGGAGCGGTTCTGCTCGGTCTCGCGATCGCATTGTATATCGTTTTTTGCCCGACGGAATGTCATTGAGAGCACGTCATCGATCACGGCCCTGGTAAAGGAGGAGAAAGGTAGGACATGCGATGCCAGCGATGTCATCGATTCATGACGGTCGATGCGTACGTTGATATGGGACATCCGGAGAGTTCCCTCTGGCTCCGTACGTGGCGTTGTGGCAACTGCGGCAAAACCGATGGGCCTCACATCTTTCTGAACCGATCGGCATATCGCAATTGGGTCTACCGGGTGCTGAAACGATGGCGAGGCACCAGACCTCGACCTGATGAACTGACGGCGCTCACTGCCTAGCACGGATGTCTCACACCGGTGCGTCAGGTCTGCGGTGAAGATCCTGCAAGATGTTCGAGCGGACCGTCTACCCGAGCCTTGAAACGGCAATGAGGCTGTCAGGCAAGAACCGGGATTCACAAAAAGGTTAGCGATGTCGGCATCCATACGAGCACATCCCTCAGAAAACGTCACGATCCGCTCCGGTCGCGTTCGGCTGGACGGTATCTTGGGAATGCCCGAGGCGCCACTCGGTGTTGTCTTGTTCGCCCATGGGAGCGGCAGCGGACGCTTCAGTCCACGGAACAACTTTGTGGCCCGGCAGCTGCAAGATGGCTCTCTCGCGACCCTTCTCATCGATTTGCTCGATCCCATGGAATCAGAGGATCGCCACAAGGTTTTCGACATCGGTCTGCTCGCAGACCGTCTCCTGCTGGCCAAAGCGTGGCTCGCTCACGATCCCCGCACCGCACATCTTCGGATCGGCTACTTCGGCGCCAGCACAGGAGCGGGTGCAGCCTTGCAAGCAGCCGCTTGCGATCCCGCCATGATCGCGGCTGTCGTTTCCCGAGGAGGGCGACCTGACTTGGCTGAGCCTTACCTCTCCAAGGTCACCGCCCCTACGCTTCTGATCGTCGGTGGCGACGACGAGCCGGTGATCGACATGAATCGAGAAGCTTACGCGTTGCTTCGATGCGAGAAGGAATTCGTCATCGTGCCAGGCGCGACGCACTTGTTCGAAGAACCTGGAACGCTCGAACAGGTCGCCGACCAGGCGCGCCAGTGGTTCCAGCGCCATCTTGCGCAGCCTTCTCCACGATCTCCCCGGACAGCAGGAAAGGAGTCCTCCCGATGAATACCCTCTTGGCAGTCGACGGATCAGACTATTCGTATGAGGCCGTCAGGGCTCTAAAATACTTCCGTCGGGCTGACATGCTCACGGTTCTCCATGTGCTGAATGTCCCGAGGCCGGCTTACCCGATGATGGTCCCGGAAGTCGCCGACGAACTGTATCGCACGGTTGAGAACGGCATGAAGGAAGACGGTCAGCGGCTCCTGGATCGTATTGAGTCGTTGTTACCTGCCAGCGCCGGCCCTGTTACCAAACGTCTGGAAGTTGGTTCGCCGGCCGAGGTGATTGTGAGAGAAGCTGAACAACGGAAGGTGGATTTAATTCTCATGGGAGCTCGCGGCGTGGGCCCCATCAAGGAACAGCTGTTCGGGAGCGTTTCCCATCGCGTCTTGACCCTGGCCTCGGCCACCACGTGCATCCTGAACGGGCCGCTCAAGGCCCTGCACCACGTGTTGGTTCCGCTCCAAGGTCCATACGACGCAGAAGCGGCGGTGCGATTCTTTGGCACGAAGCCATTTCGCGACCTCGTGGAGCTCACACTTTTGACCGTGTTTCCGTCGACGACACCGCCGTGGCCGGTCGACGCAGTGACGGCGGCATCCATGGAGAAGCAGGGGCTGGAGAGCGCTAAGAACTTCCTCGACGCCATCGCCCCGAAGCTCACCGCACTCGGGTACAAGACACGAACACTCGCCGTGTTGGGGGCTCCGGCGACGATGATCCTACGCGAAGCGTCGAAACTGAAGCCCGATCTGATCGTCACGGGCACGCATGGACACAAGGGGCTCTCGCGGTTCGTGTTTGGCAGCGTCGCCCATGCCTTGCTCCACTCAGCCAGCTACCCAGTGCTCGTGTACCGTTAGCAGGGAGGGGTGACCATCCGTTGCAGCACGACCTCAAGAATGAGGTCGGCGGCTCTCTCAGGAGTGGTCTTCGTGCTGTCCACGAGCAAGTCGGGGCTGGCAGGCGCTTCATAGGGCTCTTGCAGGCCGGGAACCGTCGAGGACTCGCCACGCGCTCCCTTGCGATAGGTCCCCTTTTTATCGCGCTCCATACACACATTGAGCGGGCAGTTGACCGCGATCTCGAGGAAGCGAGGAATCAAGCGGCGCGCAAACTCGCGATAGGCGCGACGGTTGGCCGTGGCGTCGAAGACGACCGTGACCCCATGAGCCACCAACCGGGCCCCGAGGAACGCCAGCGTACGATAGAATTGGTCCCGCTCGGCCTGGGAATACGTGGGGACCGGCGTGACGACTCGGCGGACAACATCCGACTCTAAGACCTCGACAGTGAGACCGAGTTCTTGGAGCTTTGGTTTCAAGGCCTCGACGATCGAGCTTTTCCCCGAAGCCGGCAATCCGGTGACCCAGACGGCGAAAGCTTGATGTTGTGTCATTTCATGACCCGCCTGGCGAGAGGCACGAGGCGAGAGGCCAGGGTAAGATAATTCTTCCTTTCACCTCTCGCTTCTACCCCCCCGCTTTTAGCCCACCGTTATGCGGAACAATACTCATTAACACGAGAAGGGTCGAACCGCGGCTCGTCCAGCACATTCTGGATGAAGCGGAAAATGGATCGACGCACGTCGACAGACAACTTGGGATACCAGACCGGGCTTGCTAGGACCAACCCGCGAAACGCGAAAAAGGGTGCCGCAGTTTCCGTCACAGCCTGATCGCCGCTGGCCTCGCAATAGATATCCCAGAACGACCTGAAAACACGTTCCAATGCTCCCTCAAGTTTTCCTGACCGACAGAGCGAGAAGAACAGGTAATTGATGCTCATCGACGTGACATCATCGGCCGGCTCCCCCCACTCTCCTCGTGACCGATCCAACACCGAGAAGGCGGCGCCTCGCCGAAACAACACATTCCACGGGTGGAAATCCCCATGGACTTGCGACAATCTGTCGGTCCGCTTGCGCAAACGCCACCGCCAGCGGTTGCATGCCTCCTCGATCGTGCGCAACAGCTCCTCCGTGATGAATTCGAAGCGCGCCGGATAACTGTCGGTCAGGCCCATGATGCATTCACCGTGACCGATCAGCTCCCGCAGGCGCCGCCTGTAGAGATCAGGATCCCGCCGTTTCTTGCGATGGATCATCGCCAAATACCGCGCTAAGGTTTCCGTTCTCCGACGATCGAGTGTCGGGACCGATGCCTCCTGCGCCAGTCGTTCAAGGTCCACGTGATAGCTCGTGCCCTCTTCCCACTGGGTGAGCACGAACAACTCCTCCGCCTTGGCGATGGAGAAGAGTGTTCCTTTCACCGCAAAGGCGCCAACATCCAAGGCCTTCACGTGATGAGGAAGCCGTCCATACGAATGAAAATCCCATAATATCGCCTGCGCTCGATCAGCCATGTGCTCATGACCAAACGGGCCGGGACTCATTGTTTCAAGCACGGCAGACCTGAGGGTACGGCCCACTCGAAACGTGACTTTGATCGGCGCCCCATAACCGTATTGCTTGTACAACCCTTTCGAGCTTTCTTTGCCGATCAGACCGTACGACACGACGGTGGCACGCCGGCCAAACCGGTCTCGGAGGTACCGTTCAAGCGACTGTTTCGTCAAAGTAGGCATCACGGGTGGTGCACGCAAGTCATGTTCCAACATCGGCAAGGCACGTGGTCTGAAGCAAGGGGTAAGGACCAAGAGAGCAACCATTCGATTCCGAGCCCTTAGCCCCTCGCGTCTCGCCTCTTGCCCGTTCTTCAACTGGTGCATTGGGCTTCACCCGGCAATCACCCATTGAGGCAAAATGCGACACACACGTGAGGCGAGAGGTGCGAGGCCAGAGGCTAGAGGCTCAATTTTCTTGCCCCTTGCCTTTCGCCTCTTGCCTCGCTCCCCGTTTCGAAGTCGGCACATCGTTTGCTGATCTCCCTTGTCGGAATGTCGTGTCCTCGAAAGGAGGCGAGATGCAACTGCAGATCGAAAGCCGTAATGTCGGCATGACCCCGCGATGGAAAAAGGAAATTGAATCCCGTATGGAGGCACTCGCACGAGGATATGAGGATATCCTTCATGGACGAGTCACCTTGACCAAGAATTCCCACCATAAGAAACAGGCGCATGTGGCCGAGGCTCTCGTCGTCGTGTCACTTCCACGACGCCGGACCTTGACGGCACGCAAAGAGGACAAGACGTTTGAAGAGGCGATTCGAGCAGCGTTCGATGCCGTTTCGATCGAACTGCGTAAGTTTCGAGAGAAACGAAAAAGCAAAGAGGTGCGAACCTCCCCCGTTCCCCCATTTCGCGGTGTGGTGTGTAAGCTGTTCCCGAAGGAACGTTATGGGTTCATCCTGAAGGAAGGAGGCGGAGAGGTCTATTTTCACCAGAATGCCCTGCAGGGGTTGGCGTTCGATCAGTTAGAAGATGGCATGGAAGTCGTCCTCAACATCGAAGAGGGAAAAGAAGGACTTCAAGCCACCGCCGTTCATCCTCTCCCCGTTATTCGGATGCAAGACTGATCATGACTGTCGACAAGTTCAAGCTCCCCGTATCGATGCTCTCGCCCGCCGTCGACCCAGGACGGCTGGGGTTCGAAGACACTAGTGAGTTGGAGCCGCTGAGCGAGACCATCGGACAAGCGCGAGCCGTCGAGGCCCTGGAGTTCGGGCTGCAGATGAAAAGCGCAGGATTCAATATCTACGTGTCCGGTCCGCTCGGCACCGGCAAGGGCACCTTGGTCCGACAGATGGTCAAACGAATGGCGGAAATCGGCACAGCACCCCCCGACTGGTGTTACGTCAACAATTTCCAGGACCCCTCCCGCCCCCAGTGCCTCTCATTTCCAGCCGGACAGGGCTGTGCATTCAAGCGGGAAATGGCCGCTTTCGTTGAGGGTCTACGGAACGACATCCCCGCTGCATTCGAGAGCAAACCGTATCTCGACGAGAAAGCCAAGATCACGGAGGAGACCGAGTCGAAGAAGAAATCGCTTTTCCACGATCTGACGAAGTTGAGCCTCGCCCGAGGATTCGGGTTCGAGGAAACTCCGATGGGATTTGGACTCGCCCCCCTCAAAGACGGACATCCAATGACAGAGGAGGAGATGGAGGCCTTGACTGAGCAACAACAGAAGGAGCTCTCCGAACAACGCAAATCCCTGGAAAGCGAGATCCGCGAATTCCATGTCCGCATCCATGCCGTAGAGAAAGACGCCGATCAACGTAAGCGCCAGCTCGATCGCCAACTCGTCGCCAAGGTGATGCAGGGCCGTTATGAAACGCTCCGCCGTTCCTATCCGGATCACACGGAGGCGCTCTCGTACCTTGAGCGAGTTCAGCAGGATGTCGTCCATCACTACAAAGATTTTCTTCCGCGCGAAGGGCCGGCGCTGACCATTCCAGGATTTGAGCCGTTCCGTCGCGCGGACATGACACGGTATGAGGTGAATGTGATCGTCGACCACGACCCAAAGCACGGAGCCCCGGTGATCGACGAATCGCACCCGACCTATACGAATCTGATCGGAAAGATCGAACGCCGGGCTCACATGGGCGTGATGTATACGGACTTTACCGAGATCCGGGCCGGAGCCCTGCTCCACGCCAACGGCGGCTATCTAATCCTGAACGCCATGGACCTGCTCCGTCAGCCCTTCTCCTGGGATGCGTTGAAGCGAGCGATCAAGACCGGCGAGGCGAAAATCGAAGATCCTGGTGAGTTCTACGGTTTCTCCACCGCAGGACTGAGGCCTGAGCCGATTCCCGTTCAAGTCAAAGTCATTCTCGTCGGACATCCTCTGCTGTTTCACCTCTTACAGGCATATGAAGAAGACTTTCCCAAGATTTTCAAGGTCAAGGCGGACTTTGACGTCGAAGTCGACCGGAACGATCGCCTCGACCGCCAGTATGCCAACTTCATCGCGAAACTTTGCCGTGAAGAAGGTCTGCCTCACTTCGGCGCGGATGCCGTCGCGGAAGTGATTCGTCAGGGTGTTCGGTTCGCCGATCGTCATGATCGCCTGTCACTCCGCTTCAGCCTCGTGAGCGATTTAATCCGAGAAGCGGGCTACTGGGCCAAGAAAAGCGGGCATTCGTTCGCCACGCGCGGCGATGTCGAGACCGCGGCTGCACATAAACGTCATCGGTCGAACTTGGTGGAACACTGGGTTCAGGACGAGATCCGCGAGGGCACCGTGATGGTGGATCTGGACGGAGAGGTCGTAGGCCAAGTGAACGGGCTCTCAGTGCATCAACTCGGCGACTACGCCTTCGGCCGGCCGACCAGGATTACCGCCCGCACCTATGTCGGAACGAAGGGCGTCATCGATATCCAACGCGAAGCCGAGCTCGCCGGTCACGTTCACAGCAAGGGTGTGATGACCTTAGCCGGCTACCTCGCCGGAAAGTTCGCCGGGACTCATCCCTTTGCCTTATCGGCGACGCTCACGTTCGAGCAAACCTATTCGGAAGTGGAAGGAGACAGTGCGGCCGTCGCAGAACTGGCCGCCATTCTTTCCAGTCTCGCCGATCTTCCCATTCGACAATGGTTGGCGGTCACGGGTTCCGTCAACCAATTGGGCGAGGTCCAGCCGATCGGCGGAGTGAACGAGAAAATCGAAGGGTTCTTCGAGTCTTGTGCGGGACGAGGGCTTACGGGAAAACAAGGCGTTATTATTCCCGCCCGCAACACCAAGCACCTTGCACTGCGACGTGATGTCGTGGAAGCGGTGGAATCCGGACGATTCACGGTCTATGGGGTGAATACGATTGAGGAGGCCATCGAACTGCTGACTGGCCTTCCCGCCGGCCAGCGAGGTCTCGAAGGAGAATATCCGTCCGACACAGTCTACGGGCGGGCGGCACAGCGGCTCGTGGAACTCGCGCAGGCCGTCGCCGAGTGGAGCGACAGCGAATCGAAATCGGAAGGACACATCATCCGCGAGCCCTAGACATTATTGATCCACGATTGAGGCACCACATGCCCATGTACGACTACAAATGCTTGGACTGCGGGAAAGAATCCTTGGTTGTGCTGACGCTGAAAGAACACGAACGGGGTGAGGTAACCTGCCCGGCCTGCGGCAGTAAAAAGATGAAACAACTCTATACTCCGTTCATCGCCCATACGACGAAGAAAAGCTAGGAGTCGCTCATGCGCGTTTTTTATTCCGCCATACCGGCCGTCATCGTCTTCATGATAGGTCTGACCGCTGCGCTACGGCCTTCGCTCCTCCACGGTCAAGACTTTCCTTCCGACATGGCTCGCGGCAAAGCCGTCTATGAACGACATTGTCAGCGCTGTCATGGCGCAGGTGGATGGGGCGACGGACCGGAGGCGGCGGAGCTTAAAGTCCGGCCGGCGAACTTTCATGCGTTTCGGTCGTTCCTCAAATCAGACGAGGAGTTGCTCCGGACCATCGAGCACGGCGTCGTGTTCAGTCCCATGCATGCGTGGCGAGGCCAGTTGAGCGACGGAGAAATGCAGGACGTGGTGGCCTACATCAGGTTGCTTTCGCAGCAAGGGCGGTGACAGTATTGAATGACGGGATGGACCGGAGCACGCCTATCGTATGGAGCCCCTCACTGCCGGCGATGCGTTGCTGATTGCCGATATCCAGAACGACTTTCTCCCTGGTGGAGCGTTGGGCATCAGCGGCGGGGACGAGATCATTCCCGCATTATTGACCTATATTCATCGATTCCATTCGAGAGCGCTCCCGATTTTTCTGTCGCGCGATTGGCACCCGCCCAACCACTGCTCGTTTCGGAATCGCGGAGGACCATGGCCGATCCATTGCGTGGCCGGATCGCCCGGATCACTCCCCCCACAGACGTTTGAAGCACCGTGCTCAGCTGTCATCATCTACAAGGCGATCGATGCGGACCAGGAGGCCTATTCGGCCTTTCACAACACCCCATTACAACGCCACTTGCGCGCGATCGGTGTGCACCGCCTGTTCATCGGAGGACTGGCCACCGACTATTGTGTGCTGAACACGGTCAAAGACGCTCGCGCCTTGGGCTACGACGTCGGCCTGCTGATGGACGGTGTCAAAGCGGTCAACCTCCGGACGGACGACGGCCAAAAGGCCGAGCAGGAAATGATCCGCCTCGGTGCAGTACCGATCCGGCTGGAGAACCTTCCGGCATGAATCCCTCCACGAGCGCGCTCCTGACCGATCTCTATCAACTCACGATGGTTCAAGCCTATCTCGACCGCGAGATGGAGGAAGAAGCCGTCTTCGAGTTTTTCGTGCGACGACTCCCGCCCAATCGGCAGTTTCTCATCGCCGCCGGCCTGGAGCAGGTGCTGGCATTCCTGTCCGACCTGCACGTCACCTCGGAGGAATTGTCCTGGCTCGAGCAGACGGGTCGCTTCTCACCGAAACTCCTCCGCTATCTCGAAACGCTACGATTCACCGGCGGCGTAGATGCCATGCCGGAGGGCACGCTCTTCTTCCCGAACGAGCCGATTCTCCGAGTCGTCGCACCGATCCCTCTGGCCCAGCTGGTCGAAACTCGCATCATGAATCTGCTTAACTTTCAGACGTTGATCGCCTCGAAGGCCGTACGATCCGTGCTGGTTGCAGGGGGGAAGCCGATCATCGATTTTGGACTGAGACGAGCCCACGGCGCCGAAGCAGGACTCCTCGCCGCCCGCGCGAGCTACCTCGCTGGTTTCGCCGGAACCGCCACAGTGCTCGCCGGAATGGAGTACGGGATTCCGATCTACGGCACCATGGCCCATTCGTTTGTCCAGGCGCACAAGGATGAGACGACTGCATTCGAGCATTTTGCCCACGCGCAGCCGGACAACGTGGTGCTTCTCATCGACACCTATGACACGGAAGCTGCCGCGCACCGAGTGGTGGCACTCGCGCCGGAATTGAAGAAAAAGGGCATCCCTGTCAAAGGTGTGCGATTGGACAGTGGCGATCTGGCCGACCATGCGAGAAAAGTTCGACGTATCCTGGACGAGGGCGGACTTCGTGAGGCTCAGATTCTTGCGAGTGGCAATCTCGACGAGTACCGACTGCAGGCACTCGTGGGAACTGGAGCACCGATCGACAGCTTTGCCGTCGGCACGGCCATGACCACCTCATCGGACGCGCCGTCATTGGACTGTGCCTATAAACTTCAGGAATATGCCGGCAGGCCCTGCCGAAAACGTTCGGAAGGCAAAGCCACCTGGCCTGGCCGCAAACAGGTCTATCGACAGTACAGCGATAACCGGCATCTCGGTCATGATGTGGTCACTACTCTGAACGATCCGCAAACAGGCGAGCCGCTCTTGCAGCCGGTGATGAAGGCTGGCCATTGCATCTCGCCGTCTCCTGCCCTGCCGGAAATCAGGCATCAGGTTCAGGTTCAACTCACACAATTGCCCGATCAACTGAGACGGCTGGAAGCGGGAGCGCCCTATGAGGTCCAAATTTCGCAGGCGCTTCAGTCACTCGCCGAACGAGTGGATCAATGTGTCTAGGTCGTTTCGCCTCGCACGGTTCTTCAACCGGAGAAAGAAGGAGTCGATACATGAAGAGGTCCATGACGCGAATTCTGGTGGGAGTGGGTGGGATGCTGGTTATACTTCTTGCGACTCTGCCACCTTCCTCAGCGGGCCAACAGGGGTCTTCTCTCAAAACAAGGACTCCCACCTGTGACAGCAAGTACAAGAAGAAGACCATCCCGTCCAACGTGCTGAAGGACATTCTTCGTTCACACGAACAATGGCTCGAGGACCGCGAGGCCCCAGGCGGCAGCCGAGGCAACCTCTGCCAAGCAGATCTCCATGGCGCCAAGCTCGTGGGGGCCAACTTGGAACGGATTCGCTTGGAAGGGGCAGTCCTTCGAGGCGCGACCCTTCGTCACAGCAGTTTCCTGCAGGCGAGTTTGGCCGGAGCTGATCTGACCAATGCGAACCTGGAAGATGCCAGTCTTGGTGGAGCTGATCTTCGACACGCGACGTTGACCCATGCCAACCTGGCGAAAGCGGAAGGGGAGGAAGCCGCGCTGTACTCTGCGACCCTCATCGGAGCACAGCTCCGTGAATCGACCTTCGAGCGGGCCCATTTCGAGGAGGCCGATCTCCAATCGGCCGATCTGAGGAGCGCTAATCTCACAGACACATACTTTTATGGCGCTAGCCTCTATCGGGCCATCTTGTCGGGAGCCGATCTCCTGGGCGCCGACCTGCGCCGAACTAACCTGACGAACGCGACCCTGCACCAGGCGAGTCTCCAGGGCGTGCTCCTCGACCGAGCACAGTTGGCCGGGGCGCGGATGACCGGGGCAGACCTGGAAGGAGCTTATCTCGACGAGGCAAACCTCACCAACGGGAACCTGCAAGAAGCGTTGCTCAGAGGAGCCGACCTGCGATTCACGAATTTGGAATCAGCGAGCTTCCAACAGGCCGACCTGGAGGGAGTCAACTTTGAAGGGGCACGTCTCATCAAGACAAACCTACGTACCGCGAATTTGAGGAAGGCGATCTTGTATCACACCATCCTTGACGGAGCCGATTTTCGGGAAGCGCGGCTCCACAATGCCATTTTGATCGGCGCACGCGGAACGGGCACCATTTTTACCAAGGCAAACATGAGCGACATCTATGCACCGAGGGTCGCGCTCCATAAGGCCCAACTTAACGACGCGACTCTCGAATCGGCCAATCTCGTCGGCGCGGACCTGAGCGGTTCGAATCTCAGCTACGCCAACCTCACTGACACAAACCTGCAAGAAGCCAACTTGCGCGGTGCAACCTTGTCCGGCGCGAATCTCAGCGGCGCCCAATTCCATGACGCTGATCTCCACCAAACAAAGCTCTATGGAGCCAATCTTTCTTCGGTCTCAGGCCTTACACAAGCTCAGCTGAACACCGCGTGCCTCGACGAGCAGACGAAATTACCAGCAGAACTCAGTCGTCCCGCTGCCTGCCCGGCGGCCAAGAGCAAGCACTAGCTCCTGCTAATCACATAGCTTACGATCACCAGCCTCGAGACGCACAGCCTTCAGTATAAGAGGTCGAGTAGCGACCATAGACTGAAGGTGCTTATCTTGGCTGGGGTCCCATCATCCTGGCAAGGCTGTACCGCGAGCTTTGGCCCGATAGTCTCCCCAATATCTGCCATGACGCGCCGGAGATTCGCCTCCAGCTGAATTTCTTTCTTTGATTGTTGCTCGGGCGGATACTCGGCCAACGTTTTCCCCGGGACCTTGACGGCCAGCTCGTCTTCGCTCCACACCACACCTCGACAGTGCTTCATCTGCACCGCCTCCGCGTGCACCCGCACCGGTCGAAAAGCCCATCCGAATACTTCCGCACCGCCATACCACAGAGGAAAATCCGTCGTCGCGTCCAAGGCCAGATAGGCCCCGATCGCGGCCGGATTCCACGCGGTGGCCAGGCCAATCACGGTGGTGAAGACGGTGACGTGCGCGCCCCAGCCGGTGACCCAATATTGCCAGCGCACTCGACCGTAGTCATGAATAAGCCCTGTGACGACGACATCCGCACCGCTCTGAGCTGCGAGGGCATCGACCTGTTCGGCGGTCAGCGGCGTGCCGGCGGGAGCGATGTCCGCCATCATTCGGCGAGTCTCATCGAAGGGAATGACGACCAATCTATTCTGACGAGTCAATTGTTCCGTCAGAAACATCTGGGCTTTTGTTTGGATTTCATCGACTAACTGAGCCATAATTGTCCGTTCCACTTCCGGCGGTGGATTGTCCTCGAAGGAATGGATCTGTGTACTCACTGGAAGAGGCCTCTCCAGAATCACAGGTCCGACCACAACCTTGAGGGGATGATCGAGTGGGGCTAATGACGGTCCGCCCAAGCTGCTGCAACCCACGAGAAGAAGGTACAGACCTATTCCGATGGTAATCAGTATGACCACCGGTTTTTCTGTGTTACCGAATTTCATGCGCACGTCGGGCACCCTTTCATCACCATGGCTCAATCAGAGCCAATGGCCACACACGGCACGGGCATGGTCGCCAGGCAGCTGCCTCGATCAGACAGGGCCATACCCCACACCCATTACATGGGACGAGGAGAATGCTGTGTCAGGACCTGTTACCGGTTGAGCGGAGGATGAAAGAGCGAGAAGGGTGGGACGAGTGGAGTGGTTATAGGAACGGCGGGGTCAATCAAGGAAACGGGATGTGAAACTTGATGCGCACCGGAAGGAATAGAAACAAACGCCAAGTGGCAAGGGCACCCGTCATCAGTCAGCCCTCCTGAGCTTGGGACGACGCCAGTGATCTGAACAGTGTCAAACACGCTGCCAGCTGATGCTGCAAGTCGCCACTCGTCCAGACAACTGAGTCCTGTGAGCTGCGCGCTCAGCAGTACGATCAACCCGACGACAAGCAGTTGGGTGAGCTGTCTATGGACCATCAAGAAGAGCTCTGAGTGCGGTGCGCCTCAAGCATTGTTCCAGAAACTAATTGTATTCTAGCACGGCTCGGACGGTGGAACATCAAGCAAGGGTGTTCAGAAACTGGAGCCACAGAAGCAACTGACCTTAAACGGTTCAGTTCATCTGCCACTCCTACTTCTTCGTACAGCGCAGGTCTGCATGCTGGAGCTCCGCGATTTTTTGATCATCGAACGGAATGGGAGCACAGCCGTGTCCCTTTTCACAGACAAAGTCAAACCTCTTCGCCGGCTGATGACAACTTAAGCATGGGGCTCCGAGCGACAGATTGACGACGTTGTCTCCACGATCTCTGATCTTGGTCCCTTCCTTGGAGACGTTCAAGGCGAAAAATTCCCAGCCATTCGTGTTGGGAAACTTCTCATGCGAGTGCTTCACCATGGCTTCAAACGGAACCAGCTGGAGGATGGTGCCGACGGGATACTCCGTGTCCGGCACGCTGTCCCGGAAGATCCGCATCGCCTCTTTCAATTTCTCCGGATCAGCATGCTTGAAGCGCGTATTCCTGACCTTCGGCCAGTCGAGGATACACCCAAAGGTCTGTTCTGTGACCCTGAGATTTTGAGCCAATGCACTGGGCAACATAGAAAAGCCAAACCCGACGGCAAGTAGGATCCCTGTACACACCCAAACCGAAATTTGACGCCCGACCTTAATGAACTTACGCATTTGCGTACTCCTCTCTTCTTTTGTCACCCGCACTCTATGCGTCGGTTCAAAATCCACCATTTTTGAAGGGCAACCCGGCTTGCCTTGTTGGCCCACCAAGCTGGAGAATTCACTTCGGATAGGTCAATGTCTTCCAGCATCTGTCGTCGCAAACTGGGATTTGGCCTGTCCGTCTTTATGGGACAGGCCAAATCCTTGACAGCTAACGCAACGGACTTGAAGCCGGCACGAAGTTCTTCCGTGAAGGCCTTCGGCTGCTCCCAGGCCGCAAAGTGACCGCCTTTGTCGAGTTTGTTGTAATGGATCAGTTTGGGATATGCCCGCTCCGTCCAGCTCCGCGGGGCTGGATAGAGTTCGTCAGGGAAGACGCTCACGGCAACCGGGATGGAGACGCCTTTGGCATTGAAGTACCCTTTGCCCCAATATTCCCAATAGAGACGGGCGCCAGAAAGCGCCTTGTTTGTCAACCAAGTGATCGTGATGTTGTCGAGAACGTCGTCTGGCGTCAGGCCTTCAGGGTGCCCATCAACGGCACGTGCGATGAGCTCCAAGCTACGCGCGTCGTGATCAAGGAAATAAGCCGCCAGACCGACGGGTGAATCCACGATTCCGTATAATGTCTGCGGTCGCAGCCCCATCTGGTACCCGTAGCCGATTCCCTTTTGATATACAAATTGTAAGCGCTCGTAAGCGACTTTCTCTTCGGCTGAGAGCCCCGATGGCGCCGGTGCCCCGGAAAAAGCCGCTCCGTCAATGTCGGCCGGAAAGATGCCGGGCATGTTGGTGTGAATGCCGAGCAGTCCGGACGGCGCCTGCAGACCCATCATATCGACGACGACCGCGCCCCAATCGCCGCCCTGTGTTACGTATTGCGTGTAGCCGTCTTCATCAGCACGTCCCAGGCGCGTGCCATGTGCACAGGATCCCAGCCTCTCGTGGTGGGCATTCCGGAGAAGCCGTAGCCCGGCATCGATGGAATCACGACATGGAAAGCATCCGACAGCTTGCCGCCATGTGCCGTGGGATCGGTCAGGGGATCGATGATCTTCAGCTGTTCGATGATCGATCCCGGCCATCCGTGCGTGACAATGAGCGGCAACGCATTTTCGTGTTTTGAACGGGCGTGAATGAAATGAATATCCAGCCCATCGATCTCAGTGATGAACTGCGGGTAGCCGTTCAGCCTCGCCTCGACCTTGCGCCAATCGTAGAGTGTCGCCCAATAGCGCGCGAGTCTTTGCATCGTTGCGAGCGGCACACCTTGTGCGAACTCCGTGACCGTGTTCCTCCCAGGCCACCGGTCGTCGCGTTGCGAGGATTCCGGGACCGTTTCCGCCTCAGGCCACCTTGTCGCGCTGATGCGCCTGCGCAATTCCGTAAGTTCCGCTTCCGGAAAATTCACACGAAACGGTCGAATCGCATTCTTGTCAGCTGTCTGGTCGCTGCGCTCTTTGGTTGGACTGGTGGTCATGGCGGCCTCCTTGTGAGTGATTGTGGATTGCGAAACTGCGGT
This sequence comes from Nitrospiraceae bacterium, assembly GCA_035623075.1. Lineage (NCBI taxonomy): Bacteria > Pseudomonadati > Nitrospirota > Nitrospiria > Nitrospirales > Nitrospiraceae > Nitrospiraceae bacterium. Next base: position 59,394 of record DASPUC010000022.1, read on the forward strand.
TGATTAGTATGCCGTCTCATTCCTTTCTCCTGTATCGACAGCGCTCGTCGCTGCCGGGCAGATCGCACAGTCTATCCTGGGCGAGCGGTCGATCCCGGGCAGCGATATACTGAGCTGATAGCAAAGGTATTATCAGTTAGAACCGCCAGCCTCTCTTCGATTGGATAGAACTGCCCGGGGCGATGAGCTCACGCATATTGTGTCCTCCTCTCCTTCTTTTCACAGACGCAACTCGGTTTAGTTCATGGTGAGCACCACGCGGAACCGCGCCTTGCCGCTCATCATGCGTTCGTAGCCCGTAGCCGCTTGTTCGAGCGGCAGCGTCTCCACCATGGCGCGAATCCCCGTGAGGGCGCAAAAGTTGAGCGTGTCTTCCGAATCTCTGGCGGTCCCTGACGGCCAACCGAGTATGGACCGGCGCTGGAGGAGGAGTTGCAGGGGTGTCGTGCTGATGGGATCGGCCGAGGCCCCGACCACCAGCAGTTGCCCCCCAACCCCCAGTCCGTCAATGAGGGGCGACATGGCCTTCCCGTCCGGCACGGTCGCAAGAATGACGGAAGCGCTACCCAGACTCGTGAGTTCTTTCGCGACATCGTCGGCATTGGTGTCGAGGTATCGGACGGCACCGAGCTTCAACGCCAGGGATTTTTTGTCCTGACCTCGACCGATCGCCACGGTGTGAAATCCCATCTTGCTCGCGAACTGGATGCCCAGGTGGCCGAGTCCGCCAATGCCGTGCACGGCTACGACATCTCCCGCGACCGCACGGCTATGCCGCAGACTGTTGAACGTCGTGACCCCCGCGCACAGGATAGGGGCCGCTTCCACCGGCGAAAGACCGTCTGGAATTGCCGCCACGGTTTCCTGCCCGGCGATCATGTACTGGGCGTATCCGCCATCGGCGTTGATTCCGGTCACGCGGAAGTGCCGACACCCCATGAAATCGCCTCGCCGGCAAGGGTCGCATTGAAAACAGTGCCCGCCGTGCCAGCCCACGCCGACCCGCTGGCCTTTCTTCCAGGCTGTCACGCCCGCGCCGACCTCGTCGATGACTCCGGCTATCTCGTGGCCGGTCACACGCGGGAATTGCACGCCCGGCCAAATGCCCTCCTTTACGACGACGTCGCTATGGCAGATCCCGCAGGCCTGCACTTTAATGCGGACCTGGTTGGCCCCCGGTGTCGGGATCTCTCGCTTGACCACTTCGAATGGCTTGCCTGGCGAGGGAATTTGAACAGCGATCATCTGTGGCATGTCGGCCTCCTTGGGGTTCTGTGGTCATGGTGTCATCAGATCGAGAGTCATGAGTAAAGACACAACGATTGGTGTATGAATCGTCACGATCCAAGCTGGACCCGCATGAAGCTTGGAGATCAGTCGACGCAATGTATGCACGGGCCCGCCTTACGACACAGTTACTTTTCACACGTGGGTGTCGTGGGCTGGGGCGACTCCTCTACCTCACCTGGTTGGTAGTGCGTCTTGCCTCCATGTGCCGCGTGTTCGCCGTGGGGCACCACGTCGAATTCCGCGACGGCCACGTGCTTCAGCCAATAGCCCTCCTCGCCTTTCGCGCCGTGCATCGACGTATCTCCGGTAGCCGGAGTATTGGTCCGATGAAAATGGGTAAAGCCGGTCTTCCCATGATCCGGCTGCGATTCGGCACAAAACCGGCCTTTGATGCCTTGGCCGACCCACTGTAAGACTGCGGTGGGATCGCTAACCGGCTTATCGAACATCAGGAACTGGACCCGGCCATGGCCTTCGTCCAGCCACAGATGGTTGGGCGGATTCGGGTGGACCGGCTCAAACGTGTAGGCCTTGATGAGGACCGGCCCGATATTGTTGGCGGCTTCTGGCGCGGCCGCCGTTCCCGCTCCCGCGCGGTTGCTGCTGAACCAGACGCTACCGAGCAACCCCACCACCATGACACTCAGGACACAGACCTTGGTCGCCATCGCACACCTCCAATAATGTTAGTTTTGCAGGTATCTGAAATGATCAGACCAATCCCGATCGGCCCTATCACATTGCTGTAAGCGATACGCATGTTACGGTTCAGAGGGTTTGTCGCAGCGGAAAGATCACTGCTGACCTAGGGCTCGAATCTGCCCACCTTTCAAGATTTGTCCCTGTTGCTGAACTACTGTGTAAGACTGGCGCGGCTTCCGACACGTCGATAGACTTCAGGGCACCACTGCTCGCTCACTTGAGCCTTCGCGTCCGCGATAGAATCTCTTTGGATCGATTCTCTGCTCAGAGCATGACCGAGTCAAATAAGGAATTCATAAAGATTCATCAGTCGTGAGTAATTGAGGTAATGGATCCGAAGACATTGATTGTTCAACCAACGAGGAGGACGAGTATAGAGCGATGATGTGTTACGGAATCGTTAGGCGGAGCTTAGCGAGTGGAAAACATTTGGTTTTGGACCATCGCTAGGAGCGATGTGAAATTGCCTGAGGACTCGACTTTCTTTCCTTGCATTTCAAATAGAGATTTAGACACTGGGAAGCTGAGAGCTTTCAGAGAGACAATTGCCACTAGCGCTCGCTTTTCGGGGCCTGGCCAATGATTCGCACCCGCGGACCATGCTCGAGCAAGACCACGTGATCGTCCTCCGGCTCTCTGCCTAATACCCACACGAAGAGTCGTTTCGCATCGCTCAGCTCAGGATCCTTCGGCATCCCATACTGCTCCGCCTGCATCGGTTCATCGTAGAGGCCGATGCAGCCGTGGGATGCGGGATACCCAGGCATATCGCGTCCATGAATCCAATAGGACACGCCCTCCCGATTCACGTGGAATCGCAACGCATAGTTCATGGGATAAGGACGATCCGTTCCCTCAACCGTGTAGAGGCAGGATTGATGGCTGCGATGCGCTGCCGCGATGCGAAACTCGCCGGTTGGCGTTTCATTGTTCCCGTTCCCAGACGCGATCGGCAGGGCAAATCGAAGCGCGCCGTATTCGTAGGCGCCCAAAAACTGTTCCGCCAAGTCGATCAGAACAAATTGTTCATCCTGTTCGGCGGCGGGGTAGACGAGCGGAGCGGATTGAATGAGGCGAGATCATCGAGCCTTTTCGGGACTTTGATTGAAGCACCGGGGCGCGCATGTCGCCGGTCGATCCGATTGAACCGCGCGACATCGATCCAGCGATCACCGAATAATGTGTCCAGGAATTCACCGGGGCGAAGAGTCTGACAGCGCCAGTCGACCGTCGCATCACTCGGGTACTGAATCTCGCACGGACTCGGGTGTTTCGTGGGGGGTTCCGCAAATGCAGACGGTATGAACACCGTCGAGACCAGAAAGACCAAGCCGCTGAATAGACTGCGACATGGTGCCAGCCGGAAACGTAGGCGCAAGTCGAGACCAAGGCTGAGCGAACGTTGAATTGGCTTCGTCTCAGCCTTAGGAACTAGACACGCTATGAGGAACCATTTCCCATCGCACCCGGCAACGAGCTTCGGCAGAACGCCACTCCCGCACCGAGACTCGCCATCGTGCGCACACGCAGTGGTTGCTCGTCTTGTTTCCCGAACAACTGATTGTAGATTTGCTTGTGATCCACCACCTGTCACGTAAGGTCTCGTACAACAGCAACGTAGCGACTGTTGGACATCCTCGTGGCAGTGATTTCGACCGGGATGACCGTTCCGTCTTTGCGCTGTACCAATCGCGTAAAACGCAAGGGCTTGCCGAAACGGAGTCGATTGAGGCGTTGTTGGGCTAGATCTCTTTCTGCGAGAAGGTAGGTGTCCTTTACATGCAGGCGGAGCAATTCCTCCCTCGAGTACCCAAAGATGTCACAGACCTTCGAATTGGCCATCTTAAAATATCCGTCCATATCCACCACCGCCATGCCATCCGAGGCCTCCTCCATCAAGAGCCGATACTGACGCTCGCTCTCCTGTAACGCTGCTTCTGCTTCCTTGCGTTCCGTAATATCTTGAGCAAAGACGAGAACTCCGATCACGTTCCCCTCGGCATCACGGTAAGGCATCTTGTCTGTCTGCACCCAGCGCTTGTGCCCCGGCGATGTTTCATAGAGTTCGACAATCCCGAGTTTCGGCTGACCGGAGGCGATGACTGCCAGATCGTCCTGATGATACTGCTCCGCTTCCTCGGGATAGAGATCGTAGGTAGATTGGCCTTCGACCTCCGCCACGGATTTGTCGATTGATTCCGCTGCTCGCCGATTGGCCCGCAAAATCCGATTCTGCGAATCCTTATACCAGACCATGGCGGGAATGAGATCCAGCAGAGCCTGTTGTTCGATCTGCTGTCGCAGAAGGTTCGCTTCAGCCTCTTTCCGCTGGGTAATATCACGAATGATGCCGCAACTAAACGTCTGATCGTCGGATTTCCACGTGCTGAGCGACAGCTCGATGGGAAATTCGCACCCGTCACTTCTTAAGCCGTATACCTCGATCGTTCTCCCCGTCAGAGCTGAGACGCCGGTGGCCTTGACCCGTTCAAGTCCTCGCTGATGATCCTCTCGGTACCGAATCGGCATGATCATGGTCAGCGGCTGTCCCAGCATCTCTCCCTCCGTATAGCCAAAAAGGCATTCCGCAGCGGCATTCCATGAGACAATCCTGCCGTCCCCATCTGCGAGTACGATCCCCTCCGGTGCGGTGTGCACAACGCGCCGGAACTGCTCTTCCTTCGCGCTCAGAGCGTGCTCCACACGGCTTATCTTGAGCACTAATCTCCGGACATCGACTGCTTGACGGAGGACGATTTTCAACTCTTCCTTGTTGAACGGTTTGGTGATGTAGGCAAAGGCACCACGCCGGAGTGCCCCCACCGTGTGCTTTTCTTGCACCGATGCGGTAAGGACAATCACCGGTAGCAGAGGATCCAATTCTTCCAACCCACGAAGGACCGCGAACCCGCTCAGATCCAGCAGTCCCAGATCCAAGATCACGGCGCCAAACGGGTTCTGTTCGGCTTCGTGCAGTGCCTCCTTTCCCGTCATCACTCTGTGCACTGTATACCCTTCATGCTGAAGATGATCCTCGAGCGTGAGAGAGACGTCCGGATCATCCTCCACAAGGAGCACGGAAGAGTGATACGAAGCGAGTTGTTCGGCGATCATCGTCTCCTCAGATCGAGCATGGAACCGGACACCAGCATGTTTGGGAGCCGGGTGCGTGTTGGAAAGCACCGATTAACACCCCCCGCCGCATCCTCCTCCTTCTGGGTACGTTTCACGACCAGTATTGCAACGCTTTGAGATACCCGAACAGCAGATCGCGCCGTGCAAGAATTCCCACTAGCCTTTTGTTTCGAATGACCGGCACTCGCGTGATATATCGATCTTGAAAGAGATCCGCCGCTTGGGCCAACGTCTGATCCTCAGTCATCGTCACAGGATTGGTTGACATGATTTCGACGGCCAGTATCTTACGCAGGTCCCGTCCATCGATCATTGCTTGTAGGAGATCGTACTCGCTGACGATCCCGATGAGAGTGCCGTCTGCCTCCACGACCGGAAGGCTGCCGAAGCTCCGCTGGGTCATCATCCGCGCGATCGTCAAGGCATCGGTTCGAGATCCACAGGTAAATACGGCATCCTGCATCAGCCGTCCAACCGTCAGGGTTTTCGGATCACAGGCTGCGGTGAGAAAATCGGTTTGTCTCATGATGGGCTCCTCACGTTGTGCTGTTTGACTCGGACGCCAGGTAGGTTCTGAGCACGTCCCGTCTGGCGATAATCCCTACAAGCTTGTCCTTGGCATCCACCACCGGTACGCGCACGAGGTCGCTTGCGCGCAAAACGTGCACGAGCGTGCCGAGCGTTGTCTCAGGCCTGACGGAATACGGATTACCGGTCATGATATCTCCCGCCCTCACCACGTCCAGCTTGTGACCGTCGTCGATGGCTGCCAACAGATCATGCTCACTGACGATTCCGACGAGCCTCTTTTCCTCATTCACGACTGGGACCGCACCGAATCCCTCGATCATCAACGATGCGATCACATCGCCTTTGGTCTTAAGATGAGCGAACTGCACTGCCTTCTCCATGACCTGCGCCACGGTCGCTGCAGAAAAGTTCTTCACCTTATCAGCCCTTTGGACCTTTTTTATCGACATGCCGGTTCTCCTTCTTTGATCACTCCATCCGGACCCCTTTGTTCATCCCGTCTTGACGGAAGGTCGTTGCCGTTGCAAGGTGGCCAATTCTTCGATGAGCCGACGCTCCGGCGGTGTCAACTCTGTGGGCGTGCGCACTTCGACAACAACGAAGAGATCGCCTTTTCCTTTGGTTCCCACCTTCGGCATCCCTTTCCCTCCCACTCGCAACGCTGTCCCGCTCTGTGTGCCGGCCGGGATTTTCACTTGCAACGCTTCTCCGCCAAGTCCTGCGATTCCCAGTTTCGTCCCCAGCGCGGCCTCGGGAAAGGTGATGTTCTTGACCGCATACAGATCGTCGCCATGCCGCTCGAAAGCAGGGTGCCGCAACACATGCGGCCGGATCAGCAGATCACCCGGCGGCCCTCCATTGGCGTTCATTTCCCCCTGGCCTGCCAGGCGAATGACCATTCCTTCGTCGACGCCGGGCGGAATCTTGACCTTGAGTCTATGAGACACGAATTGAAACCCGTTCCCCCGACAGGCAGCACAAGGCGACTCAATGATCTGTCCCCGTCCGTGGCATCGTGGACAGGTTGTGAGCGTGACGAGTCGCACATCCTTCTTGGTCTTCACTTCCTGCCGTTGACCGGTCCCGTGACAGTCCGTGCAGGAAACCGGCTTCGTCCCTTCCTTCGCCCCGGTTCCACCACAGGGTCCGCACTTCTCCGATTTCGTGACGTGGATCTCTCGTTCCCCTCCTCGGGCTGCCTCCTCCAAGGTCAAATCCAGGTCGTACCGCAGATCGATGCCTCTCGCCGCTCCTGCCCCAGGCCTGGTCCTTCGTCCGAAGAAGTCTCCGAAGATGCCGGAGAGATCACCGAAGCGCCCCCCGAAGAAATCGCCGAACTGAAAATCTCGCATGAGGTCGTCAGGAGACCACCGTTCGCTCACACCGGCGTGACCGGTCGTGTCGTACTCTTTGCGCTTCGTGTCATCCGACAGCACCGCATAGGCTTCCGCCAGCTCGCGGAACTTGGCGGCTGCATCGGGACCGGCATTCTTGTCGGGATGATATTGCAACGCCAGCTGACGGTAGGCGTGTTTGATTTGGTCCCGGGTGGCATCCCGCCCAACTCCCAGGACTTCGTAATAGTCCCCCTTGGTCTCGGTCACAGGCACTGCTGACTCCGATGGTCTTAGCTCAATTGACCGGCAAAGCGAGCTTTACCCCGCGATCCTCCGACCAACGGAGGTGGACGACCGTTGTCTTGCCTCGCTCCACCTTCACTGATTTCAACGCCTGCGTCTGATCGGCCTGTACTGCCGTGATGTTGTAGGTGCCGGCTGGGAGGTCCACGAACAACCAGGGGCCGGTGACTCGTTCTCCTGGGATTACAATCTGGTCCGTGCCCTTCGGTCCTTGAATCGTGACGGTTACCCCAGTGAGAAAAGGCTTTCCCCCAGCGGTGAATACCAGCTTCAGAGAAAACGGCGGGTACTCCGCCCCCCGCTCATCAAGGCCGATGCCGGCACTGAAATAGCGAACCGTCCCGGCCCGATAGAGCGGAATGATGTCTTGCTGCATACCCTCAACGCCCTGATAATCCATTTGGATGCCGTCTCCAGATGGAAGCACGCGCGCGACGCCCCCTGCATCCGCCTGCTCGAATGCCACCAGGCCACTGAGCAACCCGAGGCTCAGGAGCATACCGATCCCCGGACCCCTTTCCACAGCATTGTTAGGATTCATCATCCGCATTGATGGTCCTCCCTTTTGATGTTCTCAATACCCTCCATCTCAAGTGCATAGGCAATCACAGTGCCATGCCTTTGATGGGCCGTGGTTGTGAAAAGGCTAGAAGAGTCGAGGAAATGGACGAGGCGCGCAATTGACATACGACGATGACTGGCGCCATTCACCCCAGTTGATTTCCTATACTGCAGCAAAACGCTCCAGTGCCTGTCGATCAGTTGGCAAGTTTCGCAATAACTCCTTGGAACCAAAACTGTTTCCAGCACGACAAGGAGGGGGAGGCTGGGCATGTCTGATGCAAAAATCTCCCAAGGGAAACCGTGTCGGTCTGCCCCTTGAAAGGAAGAGGGTGCCGGGAAGATGAAAATTCTTTGCGCGGTCGACGGGTCAGAATTTTCCCAGTGGGCAGTCGAAGCACTGGGTGCTTTCGATCGGTCGAGTCTCGAATCCATCACGCTCCTCCACGTGGCGGATACCCACAAACTGAAGGTGGCCGGCTCTCCGCGGGTCATGAGTTATCGTGGAGCCAGAGCTGCACTCGAAAAGGCAGGCGATGTGCTCCTCCAGCGGGCAAGTCAGCAGGCCAACGTCGTCCTCTCACAATCGGCGGTAGAGCCACGCACCAAGGTTCGAACCATTCTGCTCGCGGGCTCCCCTGCCGAGGCGATCGTCCGACGTGCAGCCCAGGAGCGCTCGCACCTCATCGTGGTGGGGACGAGGGGATTAAGCGATGTCAAGGGCTTCCTGTTGGGCAGCGTGGCGCGGAAGGTGGCCTCGCTCGCGCCTTGCCCTGTCTTGGTGATCAAGCGACCGCTCTCAGCCATCAGTCGGGCGCTTCTTGCCGTAGACAATTCCAAAGGTTCCCGCGCTGCCGCGCGGTTTCTTCGAGCGGGCATTCTTCCGGACACCGCCGCCATCACCATTTGCACATCAGCCGAAACACCGGTCACCGACCTTGCCTCTCGCTATCTGTCAGACCGACAACTCGAGGAACTCAAACGACCGGTTCTCGAACGAGCAACCGATCTGGTGACGGAACTTCGAGAGGAGTTCATCAAGGAAGGCTATGCCGTGTCGACCGAGGTACGGATGAATCACGTTATCGACACCATCATCAAGCTGGCAACCGCGAATCACAGCGACCTGCTCGTGGTCGGCTCCCGAGGCTTGACCGGGATGGAGCGGCTCCAACTCGGGAGCGTGTCCGAGTCGCTTCTCAAGTACGCCCCCTGCTCTGTCCTGATCGTGCGAGGTGCGCGTGGCTGACTCCTTCCAGCCAGTCATCGCGAACTTCTCGGCAGAAGCTGGCTTCAATCAGTTGGAAACGAGCCCTGCGGGTTTGTCCTAGGAAAAAGCTGATCGACGACTCACTCAATCCATGCTTGGATCTTCGGTCCCCTTGCGCTGGGCTCCCTCATACTGCTATTGGCACAAAAAACCCGTACAATCGCGACGAATCGGCACTATGACAGGCGTCCGTTCGGAACAGCTCAGCCGGCGAGCTCAGCATGACGACTGAACCCCATGAACCCCCTCATCATGTTCCCGTCACTGAGGTGATCACAGATCCCGCCGCCCCGCCAGCCCACGATCGTTCCGCCTCGTTGCCGGAACAGAAACGTATCCTCCCCATCTCTGTCATTCCTCGCCCCTTTTCAGATAAACGATCTCGTCTCCCGTGGCTTCTCAGCCTCGCAACCATCCTTACCGCTCTGGCCGCAGCCACATGGTACTGGTGGAGTTTCGGCACACAGCCAGTCCAATACAACACCACGCCGGTTGATCGAGGTCCGATCACGGCCATCGTCACAGCCACCGGAACCGTCAATCCTGTCGTCTCCGTTCAGGTTGGCAGCCAGGTCTCGGGCAAGATCGCAAAGCTCTTCGCGGATTTCAACTCCGTCGTCAAGGAAGGACAACTTCTAGCCCAGATCGACGAGCAACCGTTCCAAGCTCGTGTGAGCCAAGCCCAAGCCGCCTTGAAAAGCGCCACAGGAAATCTGGCCAAAGCCGAGAACATGGCGGCACAGCGCAAGCGTGAGCGCGATCGTATGGCCAGGTTGCGAAAACAGGCATTCGTGTCGCAGGCTGACCTCGATCTCGCCGAGACCAATTATCGGGACGCCGACGCCAATGTCGAAGTGGTGCAGGCGGAGTTGGATCAAGCCCGGGCGACGCTCTCCTCCGCCGAACTGGATCTCGGCTACACCTCAATCTATTCGCCGGTCAACGGCATCGTCGTGTCTCGGAACGTGGATGTCGGCCAAACGGTCGCCGCCAGTTTTCAGACTCCGACCCTCTTCGTCATCGCCCAGGACCTGACGCAGATGCAGGTCGACGCCAACGTCAGCGAAGCCGATATCGGCGGCGTGGCCGAAGGGAAGAGTGCGAACTTTCGCGTGGACGCCTACCCCAAACAGTTCTTCGAAGGTACCATTACGCAGGTGCGAAATGCTCCGATCAGCATTCAGAACGTTGTTACCTACGACGTGGTGATCACGGTGGATAACCGGGACCTCAAACTCAAACCCGGCATGACGGCGAACGTCACGATCGTCACTGCCAAAAAAGAAAACCCGCTGCGCGTGCCAAACGCGGCGCTGCGATTCCGGATGCCAGGCATGCCGGTTGACCGAAAAACCACGCAAGTATGGGTGCTGGAAGAGGAAAAGGCGCCGAAACAAACGACGGTCACGACGGGTATCGTCGACTCCCTGTATACAGAAATCGCCGAAGGACCGCTGAAAGAAGGAGACCGAGTGGTGATCGGTATTGAAACGCCGGAAGAACAGACTCGGAAGAAGCTGCCGCCCGGTTTCGATACGGGCCCGAGGATGAGGTGAAGAGAATAGCCATCAGCGATCAGCTGTCAGCACTCAGCTTCCAATCCTACGCTGATGGCTGATAGCTGACAGCCGAAAGCTAATCATCGATAGTTGACAGCTGAGAGCTAATCACCATGTCTTTTTTATGGCTCACCATTCTCTCGGCCCTCCGGATCCTCTGCCGGAATCCGCTGCGGGCCGGACTCACCATGCTCGGCATCATCATCGGCATCGGAGCCGTTGTCGCGATGGTCAGCCTCGGTCAGGGCGCGACCGCATCGGTCCAGGCCGAGATCGCCAGCCTTGGGACGAACGTGCTGATCATCGTCCCGGGCGCTACCACGGTCGGCGGTGTGAGGGGAGGACTTGGTTCGGTGTCGACGTTGACGGTCGATGATGCGCTGGACATCGAAAAAAAAGTGATGAACGTCACGGCAGCCATCTACGGCAACCGCTCGGTTCTCCAGGTGATTCATGAGAATAAGAACTGGAGCACCGTGGTTCTGGGCACAACCCCTGAATTCCCTGAAATTCGCAGCTGGCCGGTTGCTCAGGGCAACTTCTTTACACAATCGGACATGGATACAGCGACGAAAGTCACCGTGCTGGGGAAAACCGCCGCCCAGAATCTCTTCGAGCCGGGTGAAGAGATCATCGGCAGTCAGATTCGCATTAAAAACGTCCCGCTCCGTGTGATCGGCATCCTGACTCCCAAGGGTCAGTCCATCACAGGCCAGGATCAGGATGATCTCGTCATCCTCCCCTTTTCCACGGCTGAACGAAAAGTCCTGGGCACGAAATTCCTGGGAACCGTCGGGATCATTCTCGTGGCCACTCGGACACGCTATGACATTTCTGCCGTGGTGGATGATATTAAGGACCTTTTGCGAACCAGGCATCACCTCCATCAATCGGAAGAAGACGACTTCACCATCCGCACGATGGAGGATATTGCCAAGACCATCGCCGGCACGAGCCGGACGATGATGCTGATGCTGATGGGCATCGCCTCCATCTCGCTCATCGTCGGGGGCATCGGCATCATGAATATTCTCTTGGTCTCGGTCACCGAGCGGACCAGAGAAATCGGGCTTCGCATGGCAGTCGGTGCCAAACGCGCGCACATCCTCCTGCAGTTTTTGATCGAAGCGATCATCCTGACCGCGATCGGCGGGGCGCTCGGCGTCGGCGCGGGAATCGCAATCGCCCGGTTGATGACTGCCATGATCGGTTGGCCGACGATCATCTCGTCCCAAGCCATCGGCGTGGCTTTCCTGTTCTCCCTGATCGTGGGGATTTTTTTCGGTCTCTATCCGGCGAACAAGGCTTCGAAATTGAATCCGATCGAAGCCTTGAGATATGAGTAAGCAAACAACCGGCTCTCAGACTTCGCGTATGGGCTTTCAGCGATCAGCCATCAGCTTTCAGCACGTAGTATCTTGCCGAGAGCTGACTGCTGATAGCTGAAAGCTACCCTTGAGACACCATGAGCATCGAAGAGAATCGAGCAGTCGCCAGCAAACTGCGAGAGGTCGCACTGCTGCTCGAAGAGCAAGGCGCGAATCGCTTCCGTGTGCGAGCCTATCGAACTGCAGCCGACACGCTTGAACGTCTGCCGACTCCCGTGACGCACATCCTGCAGCAGCAAGGCACGGACGGCTTACAGGCTCTTCCCGGTATCGGGGTGAGTCTGGCGCGGTCGATTCATACGTTGATCGTCACCGGCCGGCTGCCGATGCTGGACCGTGTCCGAGGCGAGATGGACTCGGTCGCGCTGTTGGCTTCGATTCCCGGCATCGGCCCGGCTCTCGCGACACGACTGCACGATGATTTGCATATCCATACGTTGGAGCAGCTTGAAATAGCCGCGCACGACGGACGGCTCGCCGACATTGAAGGAGTCGGCCCCAAAAAACTTCAGGGAATCATCGACTCGCTCAGCGCTCGCCTCGGTCGGATCAGAACACAGAGCCAAACCACCGGCCTTTCTGCTCCCGCCGAGCCTCCCGTCGAAGAGCTCTTCGATGTAGATCGTGAATATCGGGAAGCTGTACAGGCCGGCATACTGCAGAGGATCGCCCCGCATCGTTTCAACCCCAAGCGGGAGGCCTGGCTGCCGATCCTCCACACCACAAGAGGAACTCGGCACTACACCGCCACGTTCTCGAACAGCGCGCTGGCTCACCAGTTGAAGAAAACACACGACTGGGTCCTGCTCTACTATGACGACGAACACCACGGCGAGCATCAACGGACCATGGTCACCGGCCACCAGCCGCCTTTCGTCAACAAACGCGTGGTCCGGGGTCGGGAATCAGCATGTGAAGAGTATTACCGAACCGGTGAGAGGCACACCGTCGTGGGAATTCAAAACGGATAGCGGAGGTGAGGCCATGCATCATGGGTGAGGGCCCGTTCTGGAGCACTCCGCCGGACCAACTCATCCGGCGATTACAGACGATACCGGAGGGCCTCGCCGGTGAAGAGGCGCGACGACGCCAAATCGACTACGCCAAGACCAGGCTTAGACCTCAGCGGAACGTCAACGCCTTCCTTCTCTTCCTCTCCCAGTTCCGAAGTCCGATCATCCTGATACTGTTAATCGCCGCAGTCATTTCCATCTTTCTCGCAGACAGAAGCGACGCCCTCATTATCCTGACCATCATCGTCGTCAGCGCACTGCTCGGCTTCTGGCAAGAATACGGAGCCGCTAAAGCCACCGCCAGCTTGCTGGCGCTCGTTCATGTGACGACTGAAGTCTGGCGGGACGGGAAACTTGTCGAGGTACCGAGTGAGGAAATCGTGCCCGGGGACGTCGTCAGCCTCTCCGCGGGTTCCAACGTTCCCGGCGACGGCATCGTGCTCGAAACCAAGGATCTTTTCGTCGATGAGGCGACCCTGACGGGCGAAACCTATCCGGTCGAAAAATCTCCCGCAACCGTCGCGACCGCCACCCCGCTTTCAAAACGATCCAACAGCCTCTTCATGGGCACCCATGTGGTAAGCGGTGACGCAACGGCTCTCATCGTGCACGTGGGAAAAGATACGGAGTTCGGCCGCATCGCCCATCATCTGAAACTGCGGCCACCCGAGACGGACTTTGAGCGAGGCGTCCGCCGCTTCGGGTACCTGCTGCTCGAGGTCACACTCCTTCTCATCCTGGCTATCTTCACCATCAACGTCTATCTTCAACGTCCGGTGATCGAGTCCTTCCTCTTCTCATTAGCGCTCGCTGTGGGGCTCACCCCTCAACTCCTACCGGCCATTATCAGTGTGAATTTATCGCACGGCGCAAAACGTATGGCCGAGCGGCATGTTATCGTCAAACGGCTCGCGTCGATCGAGAACTTCGGCAGCATGAACGTCCTCTGTTCCGACAAGACCGGCACGCTCACCGAAGGGAAAATGCAGCTCCATGGAGCTCTGAATCTCGACGGTGCTGTAAGCGAACGCGTGCTCCTCTACGCCTACCTCAATGCGACCTTCGAAACCGGCTTTCTGAACCCTCTGGACGAAGCGATTCGATCACATCGCACGTTCGATGTGTCCGGTTATAACAAACTCGATGAAGTGCCCTATGACTTTCTGCGCAAGCGCCTCTCCATTCTCGTGGCTACGGCAACCGGCCGCCTCCTGATCACCAAAGGAGCCGTCGAACAGATCCTGCAGATTTGTACGCTGGCCGAGCAATCAGATGGCACGACGGTCGCGATGCATGAGGTCATCAACGCAGTTCGAACCAGATTTCACGATCTGAGCCGGCAAGGATACCGAGTGCTCGGCCTCGCCACACGCGATATGGGGAAACTTTCACGGATCGACACGAGTCATGAAGCCACCATGACGTTTCTCGGACTCCTCGTATTCGTTGATCGGCCGAAAGCCGGAATCGCCGGTACCATCGCACAGCTGAAACAGCTCGGCGTCTCGCTCAAGATCGTGACCGGTGATCATCACCTCGTCGCCGAGCATGTCAGTCGGGAGGTAGGAGTGGACCATCCACGGATGGTCACAGGACGGGATCTCCGAGGCATGACGGACGACGCCCTCCGGCAACGCGTCAATGAAGTGGATGTATTCGCGGAAGTCGAGCCCAATCAGAAGGACCGCATTATTCTCGCCTTGAGAAAATCCGGGAACGTCGTGGGCTACATCGGCGACGGGATCAACGACGCCCCGGCCCTCCATGCAGCAGACGTCGGAATCTCCGTCGACAGCGCCGTGGACGTAGCCAAGGATGCGGCGGACATCGTCCTGCTCGAGAAAGATCTCGCCGTGCTTCTCGATGGCGTCTGCGAAGGGCGCGTCACGTTTGCCAACACGTTGAAGTACGTCTTCATGGCAACGAGCGCCAATTTCGGAAACATGTTCAGCATGGCCGGCGCGTCTCTCTTCCTGCCGTTTCTCCCGCTCTTGCCAAAACAGATTCTGCTCACGAATCTCTTGACCGACATTCCTGAGATGACGATCGCGACTGACCGCGTCGATCCTGAACTCATCAATCAGCCACGGCGGTGGGACATCGCTTTTATTCGGAAGTTCATGTTGACTTTTGGCTTCGTCAGTTCCGTCTTCGACTTTCTGACGTTCGGCGCACTACTCTGGGTTCTTCAGGCCTCGATGGAGCAATTTCGGACCGGCTGGTTCGTGGAATCGGTCATTTCAGCTTCTGCAATCGTTCTCGTGATTCGAACGAGGCGCCCGTTCTTCACCAGCCAACCGGGACGCTATCTCGTGTTGGCCACCCTCGGCATCGCCGCGGCGACCTTGGTGATCCCTTTTCTGCCGATTGCCGCGCCCTTCGGTTTGGCCCCCCTGCCTCCCCTCTTCCTTCTGTTGCTGGCGGCTATCTTACTCGGCTATGTGATCACAGCCGAGGTGGTGAAACGACATTTTTACGCCGGGGCACGGAACGCGTGAGGGCACCGGTGCCATCATCGATTATTTTACATACCGCATCAGGCAGAACCGGTCAGAAGAGCGGGTGATGAGGTGCGGAGGTCGGTGGCGGTGGTGCTGTCCCTGGAGCCTCGCCGGCATTTCCCAAAAATCTCCATGCGCCGTCGTCATGGACGAGATAGTGGACTTCATGAAACCAACTGTCCAACGTGATCTTCCGGCCTCCCTCGACTTCGGTCCCGTACAATCCACCGGTGCAGGTGATCTCCGCTCGGAGTTGACCTCCGGACCGGAAGAGCTTCACTTCTGAAAACAGATGAGTGGAGGACAAGTCTCGATAATGGACAAACACCTCGCTCCAGATCCGACGCACGTCGGGCGATTTCAATCCGTGGTAGTTGTACGTTTTGGCATAGAAGTTCATGAGTCCCTCGAGGTCTCTCCTCTGCACAGCTGTTTCCGCCCGCTCAAACGCCGCCAGAATTTCTTTCAGCATAGGATGCTTCACGCCAGCATTGTGATCTGCCATCACCCGGCCGTCGATGGTCACCGATGCCTCCGGCAGCACCTCAACGGATTCCTGGCTCTCCGGCAGGAACGCGAGCCAAACCAGCGCCAGAAGCGGCAGAAATCGGAACCGCCGAAATTGGGTATTCATCGAGTATTCTCCTAACAGATGGCTGAGCAGTGAGCCTTCATGATGTCGAGAAGATGGCAACCAGGCTCAGCGTCCACGATCAATTCGTGATCCGGTGACATCATTGAACCGACATCCTTTGGACGTCTTTCGTCGCACGCCAGAGTTTGAACGCCTTGTGCATCTCGCCCAAAACCAGGGGAGCCAGGGCCAAGCCGACAGCGAGCAACCAGTCGCCCGCATCCAGTGGGACCACTTTGAAGATGTCCCGCGTCCAAGCCAGTTGGACGATACAATATTGCAACAGGGCAGACAGGATCACGGCTCCCATCAGTGCCCAGTTCGTGAGAAACCCCAGCGTGAATATCGAATATTGCGTGCTGCGACAGGTGAATGCATGGAACAGCTGGGCTAGCACCATCACGGCAAAGGTCAGCGTACGGGCCTCTTCGAGACTCTCCCGATTCACATAAAAACTCAGTGCGAAGGCGGATACCGCAACAAAGGCGAGCAGGAGTCCTTGGGTCCCCATCAACACCAGTCGATCCTTCTCCAACACGGGCGCGCGGGGATCGAGCGGCGGGCGCCGCATGACATCCGGTTCCGGCGGATCCACTGCCAGGGCCAAGGCCGGCAGGCCATCGGTCGCGAGATTGATCCAGAGAATCTGAATCGGCAGAAGCGGGAGGGGGGACCCGACGAGCGTGGCCACGAGCATGACCAGGATTTCGCTAACATTGCACGACAGTAAAAAGTGCACGGCCTTGAGGATGTTGGCATAGATAGTCCGCCCCTCCTCGACCGCTGAGACAATGGAGGCAAAGTTGTCGTCGGTCACGACCATATCAGCGGCTTCCTTCGTCACATCGGTTCCGGTGATCCCCATGGCCACTCCGATGTCGGCAGCCTTTACGGCCGGCGCATCGTTGACCCCGTCACCTGTCATGGCAACGATCGCCCCTCTCTTTTTCCAAGCGCGCACGATACCGAGTTTGTGCTCGGCCGACACTCGGGCATACACAGTCACCCGCTCGACACATTGAGCTAACTGATCGTCGGTCACATTGGTGATGTCCATCCCGGTGAAGGCCGAACCTGCCCCGTCGGCAAGGCCCAATTCCCTGGCGATGGCCACAGCCGTGTCCTTATGGTTACCGGTGATCATCACCGTGCGGATGCCGGCCTCACGGCACTGGTGGACGGCCTGTTTGGCTTCTGTCCTCAACGGATCCTTCATCGCCGCCATGCCGAGAAACACCAAGTCTCGTTCTACGTCTTTGGGGGCGGCATCAAGTGGGGCTGCATCGAAACTCCGCCGCGCGACTCCCAAAACCCGCAACGCGTCTTGGGCAAAGGCGGCATTCGCCGCGACGATTCGTCGCCGGTCTGAGTCTTCGAGCGGCTGAACCATTCCCTCGGAGGTCATGACACTCTTGCACCGGTTCAGAAGCACATCTACTGCTCCCTTCACATACGCGACTGGACCGCCGCCAGTCTGTCTGATCATGGTCATCATCTTGCGGTCCGGATCGAACGGGATCTCGGCGGTCAAGGGGCATGTCGCCTCGAGCTGACTTTTATGAAGGTGCTGCTTTGCCGCCGCTACAAGCAGCGCCCCTTCCGTCGGATCGCCGAGTACGGACCAGGCACCTCCTTGCTCTTGCAAGAGAGCCCCGTTGCACAGCACGGCTGCTTCGAGAAATGCCTGAACAGCCGGCGACAGGCGACGCAGAGATTGGCCGTCTTCAACGAACACCCCTTCGGGAATATAACCTTCGCCAGAGACTTCAATCGTCCGTCCTCCCACATATAATTGCGTGACGGTCATTTCGTTCTTCGTCAAAGTTCCGGTTTTGTCCGTGCAGATAACCGTGGTCGCTCCCAAGGTTTCCACCGCGGGGAGTCGGCGGATCAAGGCGTGTCGTTCCACCATTCGCGTGACACCCAATGCCAACGTGATAGTCACAATGGCAGGAAGTCCTTCGGGAATCGCCGCGACGGCGAGACTCACGGCCGTCAGGAACATGGTGACAAGAGGCTCTCCGCGCAAGAGGCCCAGTCCGAAGACGAGCGAAACGATCGCCATCGAGAGATAGATCAGCACATGTCCAAGCTGTGCAAGGCGTCGTTGTAAGGGCGTGGGCTCACGTTCGGTCTGCTGAAGCATGGACGCGATGCGTCCCAATTCGGTCCGGGGGCCAGTCGCCACCACAAGGGCGCTCGCCTTTCCTCCGACCACGTCGGTCCCGAGGAAGAGCATATTGGCCCGCTCGGCAATAGGAAGATCTGGAGCGGACAGCAGTGCAGAGGACTTCTCAACCGGCGTCGATTCTCCCGTCAGCGTAGCTTCCTGCGTGCGCAGGCGCGCGACGGAGACGATGCGCGCGTCCGCTGGAACATGATCGCCGGCCTCCAGAAGAATCAGATCGCCAGGAACGAGATCGTGGGCGGGAATCACGTGCGCCACACCGTCACGCGATACCCGAGCCATCACGATCGACAGGCGCTTCAAGGCCGCCAGTGACCGCTCGGCTTTGTACTCCTGGACGAAGCCCAGCAGCCCGTTGAGTACGACAATCGCGACAATGGCTCCGGCATCCAGCCACTCTTGCAATATACCGGACACCACGGCAGCACCGATTAACACCCAGATGATAAGACTCGAAAATTGGGAGAGACAAATGCGGAGTAGGGAAAGAGGCACCGCCTCCGGTAATTCGTTTCTTCCGTGAGTGATCAACCGATCGGCTGCTTCCGTTCCACTTAGCCCAGCCGACAGATCAGAGCCCAGTCGTCGCGCGACTTCCTTAGGCTCCAGAGCGTGCCACACTTCACCCGCAGGTCGGCCTCCAAGCATCATCGTCGTCTTATCAGGATCGGTAAGCCACGGTGCAAGGTGGAACTCGAACTATCCGGCTGTAACGGCGTGATCGCGGGCAAGGTGAGATGGAATAATAATCGAAGGGCGATACGTCTTGCCATGGTGCACTCTGACTCCGTCGACATTCTGGAACTTAGAAACAGCAAACGGGTCGTGCGACTCACAAAGCCGCACGACCCGTCCTCCCTAGAACCACTCACTCAAACCTTTCTCACGTTCCGATGGATGATCAGCCACCACCCACTTCGCCCTTCGTCTCAACAACCAGGAATTCTCCCTTCATGTGGGTGTGAATATCACACCAGAAGGGCACCTGCATGGTTTCGCTGATTCCGGTCGTGGGATCCGGGCGGGATTCTCTCTTAAAGGTCAAGGTCATCGTCTTCCCCGGCTCAATGTGGTAGGCCCTGATTCCTTTGCCCTTCGGGCCCCTGATCTCCACTCCGTCGCCTTCTTTGTTGATGACTCCTTCCTTGAATAGCGGTGAAGTGATCCCATGGGTCATCGTACCCTGATTACGGACGATGATCTTGGTCAACGTGCCAGACATCGTGTGCCCCTTCACGTCGTACCCTTTGTCCGTAATCGTGACTTCGATCTTCATCTCATCCTCGGCCTGGACGGCTGATGGAATACCTGTACTGACTCCCGCGAGAGCGATGGCTCCCACAGCTATCGGAATCATCAACATACGAAAATTATAGACCGAGCCTCTCATAGCACCCTCCTGTGGTTGAAGTGAACAGTCTATGTTGTCATCAAGGTGGTATCTCATGACCCGGCCGCCAGTCGTTTCCCTAACCTTGATCATTGACTACTCCGGAGGGAGTGCAACACCGATGCCCGCTGGTTTTCCCCCGGACGGTTGTCATCAGTCACTCCTCTCTTGAAGGTGGTGTTAAAGGTGACTAACAGGGCGCACGCCTTAGGGAAACACTTCTTCACATTGTTATGTGCTACTCGACACAATACTCGCAGGGTTCCCTCCCTGTCTGTTCCGATCTGCTACAGTGCTCAGTATAGCGGTGGGGAGCTTTACCCCTGTACAGGCAGATGGGCGATGCAGGAGCGTGAGCATCCATCTCTCTCTTCAGGCACACGGTTGATAGGCAATCAACGCCTCGTCGCATTTCCGGACAGATCAAGACCCATACATTGCCCCATTCTGCTACGCCACTGAATCCGTAACTGAGTGACGTTCGCGTTGTGCACACCTTAACTGTGCTTCTTTTCAAAAGTTTTATCGTTTCGTTCCGCGAGCCTCTCATGGCATTGCTCTTGCTCAGATCCATTTTCAAGCGCATACTGCCTCAACCCCATCCTATGAAAATAAGTGAGGGAGGTTGCCATGGCTATTCTGAAAAGACTGCAGAACTATCTGGACAGCCACAACATTCCGTACGAGGTGGTGAGCCATCCGACCGCTTATACCGCACACGATGTAGCCGAGACGCTTCACGTATCGGCTAACATGTTCGCCAAGGTCGTGATAGTCAAAGCCGATGAACGTCTCTTGATGGTGGTGCTACCTGCCAGCTGGAAGGTTGATTTCAAACAGTTGAAGGATGTCCTTCGCGCAGAGAATGTCCGCCTCGCTACTGAATATGAATTCGCGCAATTATTCCCGGACTGCGACATCGGCAGCATGCCGCCGTTCGGCAATCTCTACGGGATCGAGGTCTATGTGGATGAATTGCTGACGCGCGATGAAGAGATTCTCTTTGAGGCCGGCACACATGTGGGAGCAATCAAGCTGCGGTATAAGGATTTCGCCGAGCTTGTTCACCCCAAGGTGGCGGAGTTCCACCGAGAGCCCGCGAAGCTGGAATTCTAGGGTTCGTCCGTCTCGTGGGATGGCTTAAGACGAATCATCTTTTTCGTCAAACGGACTCCGCGCGATCGGACAGCGTTCAGAATCTGGCGATGGATGGCCGTCGGCAAGGCCTCGGGAAGGTGGACACCTGGCAGGTCGCGAGGGAAGAGCTTCACGAAAATAGCGGTGAGTTGCGCAGTCGCCCACGCAATCGGGGAAGAGGACAGGCCGCGGCGGCGCAATTCCACCAGTGATGGGAAGGTGGCATCCCATCGAATCAGCAGCGGTCGCCCATGCCTTTGCCCGTACACCAAGACCGCCTCGGCGAAACGGGCATTTCGCAGGATGCCCCGGCGAACCAAGCGAGTGAGAACGCGGGGAGTCAGAGTGGCAGGAAACCGCGCTGCCACCAAACCGCGTGACCGGCTCAGTTTCCCCTGCCGGTGCCACCGTCGAAGTCGCTCCATGTCAGGTCCACCGATTTTTGCGTCCATTTCGCGCAGACGCACGACGTGTGGGAGGCTCACAACTTCGTCCTGCGCCGCCAAGACAACGCCAACCCGTCCGATCGGCGGTGGGAAGCGGAACACTTCTCTCTCGCCAAATCTCGCCCCGAACTGAAAACGTCCATTCCGATAGAGGCGCGGCCGCGAGACCGCTTCGTCGAACGAACTGTCAGCGGACCATTGCGAAATGGGATCGTCGCTCGCGGTCCCTTCGAACAATCGGATCTGAATCCTGTCCAGCGTCTCGAACGAAGCCGCGGCGTGGATCGCCAAGACATTCGTCAAACCAGGAGCAGCACCAGCATGAATGAGCGCCGTCCGCCGTTTCTTCCGAAACTGCCGGTCAAAACGGAGTTGTTCGGGTCGGAAGGGATTCTGTCTCAAATGCGAGGCCGTGTCGAGATAGTGCGCGCGTATCCGCAAGGCTGCGCGGAGGACGACCTTATTGAAGACAGACGGACAGGCGTTGATGAGGAGATGACAACCCTTCGCCGCCTTGACAATGCCATGAAGATTGCGGGCATTCACCTTCTGGATCGAGAGCAGCAACCGTTCGCCTAGAAAGGCGCGGGCCCGGCCCGGGTCACGATCGCCGCAAGCCACCTGGTGCCCTTGCCGGACGAGCAATTGAGCCAACAATGACCCAGTCGCGCCGACTCCCAGAATGAAGACTCGCATGGGGGCGTCACTTTATCACAACTGCGGGGGCACTTTGCGGCTCCTTTCACCCCATGACGATCACTGTCGAAAGAGGCGTCAGCCAATCCCCTCCCCGTTGTCCCGTAACGCTACAGGCTCCCCTTTACAATCCAGCGTGCTGAAATTTGCCACCAGCGCAACTGATTGAATTGCTGGGTGGTGTGCTTCTCGCCTCTTCATTTCTGATCTGGCACTGTCGATGCACTTTCCATGATCAGCAGCCCACCTGCGAGGCGTTGTTGTGGCCAAAATGACGGACGTCAGTCGACGTGTCATGGAAGTTGTGATCAGCTCGCCCGGCTGTGACTTGGAGGAGGTCATGAAGGAATGTGCCGACCTGACATGGAACCAGGTCTTTGACGAAGTGGACCGATTGAGCCGGGACGGTTATGTGATTTTGAAGCTTGAAGGACGTGGTCATTACAGCGTCAGGCCGAGCCACCGGGCCATGAGGCCGTCCTGATTATCACCAGTGGAGCAAGGCCTTGGATTGCCCCGAGCAGGGTCGTATGATCCTCAAGAGGAGGGAGCCGATGATCTTTCGCGATCGTGGCCACGCAGGCTTTTCCCTGGCGAAGCAATTGAGCGCCTATCGCGGTGATCCGACTGCGCTAGTTCTCGCGCTCCCGCGCGGGGGAGTGGCCGTTGGCTATGAGATCAGCCGCACCTTACATCTCCCGCTCGATGTATTTATTACGCGCAAGCTGAGTACCCCGGAGAACCCGGAATATGCCATCGGAGCGGTCAGCGAAACAGGCGCCATCTATCTCAATCCTGAGGCGGTCGAAGCGTTCCAATTGTCTCACGATGATCTGGAAGGGTTGATCCAGGCGCAACGTCGAGAAATCGCGCGCCGGCAGACTTTGTATCGACAGGGACGCTCTCTGCCGGTCCTCGCTGATCGCACGGTGATTCTGGTGGACGACGGCATTGCCACAGGATCGACGTTCTTCGCCACGATCGAAGCCGTGATGGAACTTTCGCCGCGTCGCCTGATCGCCGCGATACCCGTCGGACCTCTTGAGACGCTCACGCGAGTCAAGTCGCTGGTGGACGAGTTGGTCGTGCTCGAAGTGCCCGATTCTTTCAACGCCGTTGGTGCGGCCTACCAGGATTTCACGCAAGTCGAGGATGCACAGGTCGTCGCGCTGCTGAAGGCCGCTCAGGATGCGCTCTTCCAGCAGCCCTCCCCCTCACGAGGTTGAGAGGCGCTTCGCCATGAAAGTCATCGCAGGCGTGGAGTGGTCGGACGACGCGTTCGCGGCCGTCGAACAACTTGCGTTGCTCTATCGACCAGACGAGGTGACACTGGCCCATGGAGTCGATATTGGATTCTTCGAGTACCCTATCGTGGCGGAGGCCGCTAATCTGCAAGGCTATGATATCTTCCGCAAGGCCATGTTCGATGCAGGTTGTCAGGCCTTGGATCGAGGCTCCATGTTATTGCCCTCCGACATTCCGCCGGCCCGCAAGCTCTGTGAATTTCGCAAGCCGGCCCGGTTTGTGCTTGACGCTGCTACGTCGATCAATGCCGACCTGATTGTCGTCGGCACCCAGGGACACAGCCGAATGGCGGAATTCGTCCTCAGCAGTGTCTCGCACCGTATTCTCCTTCACGCCACGCAGCCGACTCTGATCGTCAAGGGGAAAGCTAAACCGGTGGCTCGCATCCTCGTAGCGGTCGAGGGTCGTGACGACGCCAGGCGGATCGGCGAATGGCTCACGGCCCATCCGTTCAGGCAACCCGTGGAGGCAACGGTATTAACGGTCGTCCCGTCGATCCCGATGGTCGAGCTCGAGCGTATAGGGGGATTTGAAGCATGGTCAGAAGGATTGATGAAGCAGGCCGAGGCAACCGCCAAGTCCTGTGCGGAATCACTCCGACCTCCGCATTTTATGGCATCCAGTATGATCCGGAAAGGAGAGCCTGCCGCGGTAATCGCGGAACAGGCAAAATCGTTCGACCTCCTGGTCGCCGGCTCTCACGGGAGAAAGGGACTGGACCGATTTCTCCTCGGCAACGTCTCCCATGCGATCGTGCACCGAGCTCCCTGCTCCGTGCTCGTAATCCGATAACCGGTGAGACCGTATGCGGCTCCCCTGCTGGCTTGCTGACAGCGTACCCACCAACTGCCGTCGCATTCGACGGATCCTCCAGCTTCTCGGCGTAGGGCTTGTTATCTCCGCCGGGCCCCTGAGCCTCGCCGCCGAATCACCCACCGACGTGGTCCGAACGACGATTAACGAGGTGATCCGTATTCTCAACGATGACTCGCTGAAAGCTCCGGCCAAGCTCCTACCCCGGCGACGAATGCTTGAACAGGTGATCGCCCAGCGTTTCGATTATGCCGAAATGTCCAAACGAGCTCTCGCCGCCAACTGGACTCCCTTGACGAACGAGCAACGTGACGAATTTGTGGACCTCTTCAAGTCCTTTCTCTCAGACCGGTATGCGTCCAAGATCGAGGGCTATTCCGGCGAACAGGCGGAGTACCTGACCGAGCGCCTAGAAGGTCAGTATGCAGAAGTAAGAACCAAGCTGGTATCCAGCAAGGTCCAGATCCCGATGGACTATCGGCTTATTAATAAGGGGGGCCGGTGGTATGCCTACGACATCATCGTGGATGGGGTGAGCCTCGTCAAAAATTACCGGAGTCAATTCACGTCGATCATCCGGTCTTACTCCTACGACGAGTTAGTCCACCGCCTTCGGAATCGTACAGTTGGAGAAGAGAAGAAAGCCTAAACCTGCTGGATGCCGGTTGACCGTCTAGAAATCATCGTTATTCAATAAGTGAGCGGAGGCCTCGGTGAGAGGAATACTCAAGGTAACCGGGGTCGAGCGTAGGGGCGGTGAGCAGGCCCGCCAGTAACGAGCGGGAAGCCTAAAACCCCTCGAAGACTCTACCATGTAGATGAAGCTCTCTGGACCCGCCTCCGCTCAGTTTTTTTGTATCCTTCCAACATTTCCCACTAAATGGGTGTTGCCTTTTGGAGACCTATTAGGAGGGGGAGCTTCGATCGTGTGATTTGATTTGAAACCGGTAGAATTTTCTGCGACGCGGGTAATCACAAAAAAACGGCCCTCCCTTCTGTGGAACACCGGACCTGCACGGGCCGGAGTCATGTCCGGCAACCCTTCAGTCGCCTGAGGCTGGCTGCCCCGCGCCTCAATCTTCGAACGGGCTCGCTTCTACTCAACGGCCGTGCCTAGTGGCACCGACGATTGATAGCGCGTCCCTCGGACCTCGACCCCGCAACGAACCAGGAACGGTGCCCTCTGCACGCTGGCTGCAGAAGGGCGAGTCGAACACGTGAGGTTGCCGACCTCATTAGGCTCACGCCACCTCCTTCGATTTTTAGGTAATCACCTCCCTCAGGGAATCAATGTTTCTTTTTGCAACAGGCTACTTCGGTGGTGGGGAAACCAGCCCTTCCTTCATGAAGACACCCAGCCCGTCCCTTACGGTTCTAATCTTGATCGCTGCTTCCTCCATGAGCTGCTCTTTCGTCTTGTTCAATTGAGCCAATCCCTGTTCCTGCGCTTTGAGGGCGGCGGCGGCGGCGATTCTCGGTACAACGTGCCATTCTTGCATCGTGCAAATAATGTTGTCTTCGTTGATACCCTGCTCTTCAGCGCAGGCAGCCAGTTCCATGGCCGCAGCGAGCGCCATCTCGTCCGAGATCGTACGGGCCCGCACATCCAGGGTGCCGCGGAAGATGCCAGGGAACACGAGTGAATTATTCACTTGGTTCGGGAAATCGCTCCGTCCGGTTGCCACGATCCTGGCCCCTGCTTCCCGTGCCTCCCAGGGCCAGATTTCCGGGATCGGATTGGCGCAGGCAAAGACAACAGCATCCTTGGCCATCGCCTTGATCCATTCAGCCTTGATAATCCCCCCCGCTGCGAAAGCGATACAGACATCCGCGCCCCGAAGGGCCTCTGCGATCCCGCCTCGCAGCTTGTCTGCGTTCGTTTCCTGGCAGACCTTCCATTGCTCGATGTAATCAGGGTTGTCTCGGTAATCCGCACGATGACTCCCAAGAATGCCTCCAAGGTCACAGGCCACGATCGAAGCCGGATCCGCTCCGTTTGCTTTCAAGAATCGATACGTCGGCACGTTCGCCGCACCCATCCCGATCATCGCGATGCGAATGGTTCCCATCGGCTTGCCGACAATCTTCAGCGCATTGATCAGCGCGGCGAGCAGCACCGTACCGGTCCCCTGCTGATCGTCGTGCCAGACGGGAATGGTGCAGGCACGGCGGGCCTGCTCCAGAATGCGAAAGCACTTGGGCATGGCGATGTCTTCGAGATTAATACCGCCGAAGGTAGGCTCAAGCAGCTTCACGGTTCTGACGATCTCATTCGGGTCTTTCGTGCCCAAACAAATCGGCACCGCGTCGACTCCGCCGAGATACTTGAAGAGCAATGCCTTCCCTTCCATAACCGGCAGCCCGGCCTCAGGACCGATATCACCAAGCCCCAAGACACGCGTGCCATCCGAGACGACGGCAATGCTGTTCGCCCGATTCGTTAGGTCGTAGACCAACCCCGGAGTCCTCTGGATATCCCGGCAAGGAGCGGCAACGCCCGGTGTGTACCAGAGGGCAAAGTCGTCGAGACTGCGGATCGGGCATTTCGGGAATGTTTGAATCTTCCCCTTATAATGGGTGTGTAACCGCCGTGACTCTTCAGCCGGCTTCTGCGCCTTGGCCAGTAATTCCTCTTTAGTCGGCATAGAGACCTCTTTTATCGGACAATCAGCACCGAGCAGGGCGCATGGACGAGAACCTTTTCTGACACGCTGCCCAACAAGAAACGTTTGATCGCTTTCATCCCACGCGAACCGATCACGATGATCTGCGCCTGAAACCGAATTGCCGCATCGAGAATGGTAAACGCGGGATCACCGTGGAGCAGTTCCGTGGTGATCCGGTAGACATCGCGCGGACATTCGCCGGCGGTGTTCCGGAGCAACTCTTGCCCCTTCTCTTCCACCATCTGCTTCAACTCTGATCGGCCGGTGCTTCCAACTGGAATCCGCAAGGCCTCCGATCGCGGAGAGGGCCATACAGTCACCACCGCCCCCTGCACCGGACCTTTGAAGGGGCAACGGGCCAAAAACTCCACAGCCCTGTGCGCTGGCTCAGACCCGTCGACGGCCACAAGAATCCGTTCCAACCTCGCGAACGGTTCCTTCACCACCAGAACCGAGCAGGGAGCGTAGGTCGCCACTTTCTGCGACACACCGCCCAAGAGGAACGACGGAGTCGCCGTCATGCCTCGCTGGCCGACGATCACGAGGTCGGCCCCCGATTCCTCGGCCGTCTGGATGATGCTTTCTGCCGCATCGCCGCTGTCGGCGATCAGTCTGATGTGCCGGCAGTACGGTTCGAGTTCAGTCTTCATCTCGTGCAGGACACGCCCGGCGACCTCCGTGACTTCCTGGCGATAGGTTTCTAGATAGTCGGCTGGCATCGTAGGAGAAATATAGGCATGTTTGAGGGCGTCTTCGTCCACGACGTTGAGCACGTCGAGGACTGGAGGCTCCGCCAGGTGTCGGATGACTTGTGCGGCGTTCTTGGAATCAGGCGATGCATCAACAGCCAATACGATGCGCATGGCCCTCCCTCACTCGGTTCATGGCTTCCGACGCACCGGTGAACCGATCAGCTCGTTCACGAACCGAACCGGCAGTGCGAAGTGGACCCCGCCGATTCGTTGCAACATCGCCTGGTTGACACCGATGACCTTCCCTGCCCGATTGAAAATCGGCGCGCCGCTGCTGCCGGTCGCAGAAACCGCTTCATACGTGATCAGTTCCGGCGTGACATCGGAGATGTGTCCCTGTGTGGCCAAAGGCCGGATCAACTTCCTCAGCGCGAGTTCGTCAACCAAGCTGACAGAGTCATTACCGGCTTTGGCAAGGATTTCTCGACTGGTCGCAGGGACGACCCGCGCGAGCAGGGTATCCGCAGTACCGGGATAGCTGAGCATGATCACCGGCTCCCCGATTCGCGGGGAGTCATCACCGGCCAGTGTCACCGGATTGCCGGCCTTAGGAGGGCGATCGGTGCGCAGGATGGCGATGTCGGCCCGGTCGGAGATCGTGACTTCGCTGAGGCGGTACGGCGTTTCCTCCTCCGGAAGGAACAACCTCAGGAGCGTCAGCTCCGGTTCGAATCCCGCTGCCATCACTTGTTGAGCCGGCTCGAACACTTCCCACATCCGCACGATATGACGATTCGTCACGACGGTCCCGACACGATCCACGAGGAACGCCGTGCCGGCAAAGTAAATCATCACGGGAGGGCCAATGCCTTCCAATGTGACCAGTGCATTTCCATCCTTGTCCACAAACGGGTTGCCGAGCTGGTCGAGTCCTTGATACCGCAGCGGACGGCCGGTGGTCTTTTCCTTGAATCCGTATCCGCCTTGCAGCAATCCGATGCTTCCTCCGAAGCGACGCGCGATATCTTCCGCGAAGCCCTGCGACTGGCGAATGGCACTGAGCTGCTGGCGGATCGCTTCAATCTCACGTTGGGACTCCCGTGCGGCTTCTTGGGCCTTCAGTTTGGCCGTCAGTGTGGCAATCTGTTCTTCTCCCTGTCGTCGGGGCTCAGCCGCCTCTTGCCGCTCATGTTCCACACGTCGTTCCAATTCAGCCTGCGTGACCCGCTTGATTTCCAATTGACGCAGCAACTCGACCATCTGCCGCTGTGTGGCCACGCCGGCCTGCTGCTGAAGATACAGTGCGACGCCGAGCCACAGGATGAGGATCACAGGCGCAAGCAAGACAGCTCCGACCACAATCCTGACGAGAGGCGATGCATGGATCATGATCTCGCCAAGGATGTGGCGGGCCAGGTAGAAGGGTGACAGATAGCGCGGATGGGGAGTTCGGACCAGGATATCGCGGCTGTCCGCCATGATGGTCTTCAGCGGTTTGGACGTCGGAACACCATCTGGTGGCAGCCGGAAGCGGACTTCAGGACCAGACTCTCCGAACTGGATGAGATCGCCGTCTCGTAACCCGGCTTCCGCCTGTCTGAGACCGTTCACGAACACGAGGCGCTGACCTGTTCGATCGCGAAGAACCGGGACGCCGTGTTCGACGGCAAGATCCGCGTGAATGGGCTGCACCGAGGTGTCACGTGACACATCGAACCGAACGCCACAGCCTTCATCGGTTCCGAATGTGACCCTGTCGGTCTCGAACTGTTGAGTCTTGCCCTGCAGGCTACCGCCCAGATGATAGAGCATCATCCGCATGGCAGACCCGGTCCTTTCGGACAGTTATCTGCCCGTTGACACACCAGTCTGCTCAACGGAACTCGAGGCTGGCACGATATGGGCGGAAGGCACCGACGCCCCCGCGTTCTATCGGGGGCGAGCTTTAACTCAGGCGGGGTTTCCCATGGCCGACGAACAGCTTTTCGGCTTCTGCACGTGCGAGTTCCTGCTTGCGATGGGCGAGAATGACCGGGTCGATCCGCTCGCCGCAACTCACACAGCGCCAATCGATCGAACCGATTTCGAAAACTCGCTCCGGCACCATAAGCCCTCCGCAGCGATGACAATGGTCGGCGCGATCCGATTGGTGAGCAACGGACGTCTTTGAGATCCTGACCATAAAG
Organism: Nitrospiraceae bacterium; assembly: GCA_035623075.1. NCBI lineage: Bacteria > Pseudomonadati > Nitrospirota > Nitrospiria > Nitrospirales > Nitrospiraceae > Nitrospiraceae bacterium. The sequence goes on from DASPUC010000022.1 coordinate 89,137, forward strand.
ACACACCTCCTCCTTGCTGAAGTATTGGGTTATCCATGTGAGACACAATCCCCGAAAAGGATTCATGCCCGCATTGCCTTTTTTACTGCCCCGAAGAGAAGCTCCTTGAGTCTCCCGCTAGCCTCGTGAAATTCATAGCGGACTCGGCAGCTTGGCGGCTTGATGGTGATCAGCCGGCGCAAATCCACTGGGGTGGCGATCAGCACGAGATCACAGTCCACCCGATTGATCGTCTGTTCGAGTTCGCGAATTTGCTCTGCTCCATAGCCCATCGCGGGCAGGAGGCAATCCAGATGTGGGTTGGCTCGAAAGGTCTCGCGGATGCTGCCGACCGCAGACGGTCGCGGATCGCTTAAGACAGCCGCTCCATACTTCTGGGCTGCTAGCACGCCGGCACCATAGGCCATCCCGCCATGGGTGACTGTCGGACCGTCTTCGATGACGAGCACACGCTTTCCAAGTATCGCCGAGGCATCGTCCACTGTCAGCGGCATCGTCGATTCGATGATCTGCGCGCTCGGATTGGCGGATCTGATCGTCCGGCGAACTGATTCGACCTTCGCAGGGTCAGCTGTATCCACCTTGGTGATGACGATCACATCAGCACGGAGCAGGTTGACCTCTCCGGGAAAGTAGCTTCGCTCGTGACCGGCCCGGTGCGGGTCCACGAGAACGATTTCCAAATCCGACTCGAAAAAGGGGATGTCGTTATTACCTCCGTCCCAGATGATCACATCGGCCTCTGATTCAGCCTGACGGAGAATGCGTTCATAGTCCACTCCGGCGAACACGACGTCGCCCCGACTGATGTGTGGCTCGTACTCTTCCCGTTCTTCAATGGTGCAGCGTGCCTTCTGGAGATCATCCAGATTGGCGAACCGTTGAACCGCCTGCTGCGCCAAGTCCCCATAGGGCATCGGGTGACGAATGACCGCAATCCGACGCCCCTGCTCTCTCAACCATGCGGCAAGCTTTCTAGCGGCCGGACTCTTCCCTGCTCCCGTCCGGACTGCGCAGATGGATACGACCGGCTTTCGTGACCGAAGCATCGTCGAACCGGGGCCCAAGAGACGGAAGTCTGCTCCGGCTGCCAGGGCACGAGACGCGCGGTGCATGACCTCTTCGTGAGACACGTCGCTGTAAGCAAAGATGACTTGATCGACGTCATGCTTCACGATCACGGACTCCAAGTCGTCTTCCGGCACGATCGGAATGCCGCTCGGGTAGAGCGGCCCCGCTAGCTCATGAGGATAGTTGCGCCCGGCGATGTTTGGAATCTGAGCGGCAGTGAAGGCAACGACGTTATACCTGGGGTTCGCCCGAAAGAAGACGTTGAAGTTGTGGAAGTCCCGGCCAGCCGCTCCCATAATCACCACTTTTATCGGCGCGCTGGCGCGATTTTCCACCGGGGCCGTTCCTGCGCTGATGACTTCTGCCACAGACAATCCTGCTCTTACGAGCACAGTGGAGTTCGGACACCGCTGGATTCACAAGAGAATTGTGCCATTCCAGGTCGGCACCCCATGGTCTCTACCTTGCAGAACTCGTGCTCATGGAGGGACGGGCTGTGCTGTGGTCGACCATCATCAAGTCTCGTCGAGACTGGGACATCGTGCCGAATCTCCATGATTATCAGACGGTTTATTCGCACTTTTCATGGAAAGAGGCTCAACAGCAATTGGAGGGACTTTCGGCCAGTCAGGGTCTGAACATCGCACATGTAGCGGTCGATCGCCATGCCAACGGACCGTCGGCGTCACACCTGGCGCTCAGATGGCTCGGTAAGGACGGGACCATCGAGGACTATTCGTACCGCCGGTTAAAAGAGTCGACGAATCGCTTTGCGAACGTGCTCACGCAGCTAGGGGTGGGAAAAGGCGATCGCGTGTTTGCCCTCACCGGACGCATTCCCGAGTTGTACCTCACCGCGCTTGGGACCCTGAAGAATCGAAGCATCTTCTGCCCGTTGTTCTCCGCCTTCGGTCCGGATCCGATTCGTACGCGTCTGACCATCGGCCAAGCGAAGGTCTTGGTAACCACGGTCGGACTCTACCAGCGGAAAGTCGCCGCGATTCACGCCGCCATACCAACCCTTGAACACGTGTTACTCGTCGCTGAGGATCGACAGCCCACCTCCATCCCGGGCACGGCTGATTTTCACAGCCTGATGGACCGGACGAGTTCGTCCTATACGATCGGTCCGACCGATCCGGAGGACGTGGCGCTGCTTCATTTTACGAGCGGAACCACCGGGACGCCGAAAGGCGCCATTCACGTCCACCAAGCAGTGGTCGCTCACCACATGACCGGCAAGTACGCGCTGGACTTCCATGAGAAAGACGTATTCTGGTGCACGGCGGACCCCGGTTGGGTAACTGGCACTTCGTACGGGATCATCGCCCCCCTGACCAGCGGCATCACCAGTATCGTCGATGAAGCGGAGTTCGAAGCCGAACGGTGGTATCGCATCTTGCAGGACCAACGGGTTTCGATCTGGTATACAGCCCCCACAGCCATTCGCATGATGATGAAAGGCGGCGCCGAGCTCGTCCGCAAGTACGATCTCCGTCATCTCCGCTTTCTCGCCAGCGTGGGCGAACCGCTCAATCCGGAGGCCGTCGTCTGGGGGCAGGAGGCGTTCGGACAACCGTTCCATGATAACTGGTGGCAGACTGAAACCGGCGGGATCATGATCGCCAACTATGCCGCGATGGACATTCGTCCCGGTTCGATGGGCCGACCGCTGCCCGGCATCGAGGCCGCCATTGTGCGGAAGATCAGCTCGGGCGCGGTCGAAGTGATCGAGAAACCTGGGGAACAGGGTGAGTTGGCCCTTCGTCCCGGATGGCCTTCCATGTTTCGCGGATACTGGAATGAGCCGGAACGCTATCGGAAATGTTTCGCCGATGGCTGGTACCTGACGGGCGACCTCGCCAAACGCGATGAGGATGGTTACTACTGGTTCGTCGGCCGGGCGGACGATGTCATCAAGACATCCGGCCATTTGATCGGCCCGTTCGAAGTGGAAAGCATTCTCATGGAACACAAGGCCGTCGCGGAAGCCGGTGTCATCGGCAAACCGGATCCGGTTGCGTTGGAAGTGGTAAAGGCGTTTGTGTCGCTCAAGGAGGGATACGAGGCCAGCGACTCCCTCCGCCGCGAATTGCTCGGGTTCGCACGTGCCCGTCTCGGTGCCGTCGTGGCACCCAAAGAAATTACGTTCCTGCCGACCCTGCCGAAGACGCGGAGCGGCAAGATCATGCGGCGACTGTTGAAAGCCAGAGAATTGGGATTGCCAGAAGGTGATACCTCGACGTTGGAAGGGTAAGCATTTAGCTGTAAGCTTCCAGCAGTTAGCCTCGGAGAGAGAGTTCATTGAGAGCTGAACGCTGATAGCTGACAGCTCGGTGCTGTATGGAGAAGACATGGACGCCGTTGTCGATCGCGATCACGGATTAGCGCTGATCCACCAGATGCTCCGAATCCGCCGCTTCGAGGAAAAGTGTGCGGAACTATATAGCCTCGGAAAGATCCGGGGGTTTCTCCACCTCTACATCGGAGAAGAAGCGGTGGCCGTCGGATCCATACCGGCATTCACGCCGGATGACGCCATCGTGGCGACCTACCGCGAGCACGGCCACTCGCTCGTCCGTGGCACCCCGATGGGGCCATTGATGGCCGAGCTCTACGGGAAGGCAACCGGCTGTGCGCGGGGGCGGGGCGGGTCGATGCATTTCTTCGACGCATCGCGCCGCTTCTACGGAGGACTCGCGATCGTGGGAGGGGGCTTGCCGATCGCCGTCGGGTTGGCGCTCGCGCAGAAGCTCGCCCCCCTGTCTCCCTCCCTTCATAAGTGGGGGAATAAAGGGGGGGTCACCGCTTGCTATTTTGGTGATGGAGCCGTGGCGGAAGGCGAGTTCCACGAGTCGATGAATCTGGCTGCGCTCTGGAAACTGCCGGTGCTCTTCCTCTGCGAAAACAATCTTTATGCGATGGGCACGGCGCTGGGCCGGCATCAATCGCAGACCGATATCGCCCGGAAAGCCGATGCCTACGCCATTCCGGCCGAAGCGGTGGACGGGATGGACGTCCTTGCCGTGGAATCAGCGACCAAAAAAGCCGTCGAGCTCGTGCGGCACGGCGGTGGTCCCTACTTCATCGAGTACCGCACGTACCGTTTCCGAGCTCACTCGATGTACGACGCCGAACTGTATCGAACCAAGGACGAAGTCGCCCAGTGGAAGCAGCGGGACCCCATTGCCCTGTTCGAACAACAGCTTCGCGCACAAGGTGCCCTAGAGGACGCCGATCTGCAGAAGATGGAGTCCACCATTGCGGACGAAATTGCCGAAGCCATGGCCTTCGCCGAAGCGGGGCCATGGGAGCCCTTAGAAGATTTGACGAAGGATGTGTATACGCCGGCGAAGCCGGCAGGCTAGAGGTGCGAGGCGAGGGGCAAATGATCAGACCTCTCGCCCCTTGCCTCTAGCCGGAGTCTTCGTATGAAGATCACCTACCGTGAAGCTGTTCGTGCCGGACTCCGCGAGGCATTGCAGAACAACCCGCTCGTCTTTCTCATGGGAGAGGATGTCGGGCGTTACGGTGGGACTTACGCCTGCACCAAGGGATTCTTAGAGGAGTTCGGCCCTGCGCGTATTCGCGACACGCCTCTATCCGAATCCACCTTTGTCGGTGCCGGCATCGGTGCGGCACTGGGAGGCATGCGACCCATCGTCGAAGTGATGACAGTGAACTTCAGTTTGCTGGCGCTGGATCAGATCGTCAACAATGCCGCGACGATTCGTCACATGTCCGGCGGACAGTTCAGCATTCCCTTGGTCGTGCGCATGGCCACAGGAGCCGGACGGCAAGTCGCCGCACAACACTCTCACAGTCTCGAAGGGTGGTACGCGCACATTCCGGGTATCAAGGTCCTCGCCCCTGCGACCGTGACCGATGCACGAAGCATGATCTTGACCGCCTTGAAGGAACCGGACCCCGTCTTCATCTTCGAGCATGCCTATCTGTACCCTATGGAAGGGGAGCTCGATGAACGGGCGCTCCCCGTCGATATTGTGAACGCAGCTATACGCCGCCGAGGGAAAGACGTGAGCCTGATCACGTTCGGCGGCTCATTATGGAAAGCGCTGCAGGCAGCCGACACCCTTGCCGCGGAAGGAATCGAAGCCGACGTCATCGATCTTCGCGTGCTCCGCCCGCTCGACCGGGCGACGATTCTCGCCTCCGTGAGTAGGACCCACCGGGCCGTCATCATCGATGAAGGCTGGCGTACAGGAAGTTTCGCCGCGGAGATCAGTGCGCAGATCATGGAAGGGGCCTTTTACGATCTCGATGGCCCGGTGGCCCGCGTGTGTAGCGTCGAAGTTCCGATTCCCTACGCCAAACACTTGGAAGACGCGGCACTTCCTCAGTCTGAGAAGATCGTGCTGACTGTTAGAAACATGTTTCGAGGCCGAGATGAATAGCCCCCTATCGAGAAACGAATTGAGGGATCATGAGTCCGTTTTCGGAGAACCGCCAGGACGCTGAGCCCGACTCGCTCCGGCAGGAACTCGGCGACCTCTTGCAGGATGTTCAACAGAAGGCCGCTGAGGCTCGAGCCAAGTTCCATTTTGCGGACCCTGACGCGCAATGCAGTTGTGACAATCTCCTCGCTTACCTGGCGCTGCGCGAGCATGACCTTCAAGATCTTCAACTCGAACTGGCCGGACGCGGGCTGTCTTCGCTGGGAAGGCTCGAGGGTTCGGTACTCCATAGCCTCCGGAAGGTCGCACAGCATGTGGGGATCGAACCGACGGACACTCCTCTTATGCTTCCCGACTTTGCACAGGCAGAGTCCATCCTCTCGCGGCGTAGCACCGCGCTATTGGGTCGGCCTCGTCCGCGTCGCCACACCCGTATCATGGTGACACTGGACCCCGACGTCGTCAGGCAACCTGAACTGCTCGAGCAACTTCTCGTGGAAGGGATGGATATCGCCAGGGTCAATTGTGCCCATGACACGGCTCATGAATGGGCGATGATCATTGCTTCGGTACGGGATGCAGAGGAACGGTTAGCGAGCCGAGGACGAGCGATCGGACGCCGCTGCCGCGTGTTCATGGATCTTGCCGGACCGAAGGTCCGGACCGGACCATTGATGCCCACGACCAGGCCACTCAAGCTCACTGTGGAGAAAGATGCCTACGGACGGCCGTCTCGTATCTTGGAAGGATTTCTTGACACAGAAGCCTTGCAATCCCAACGGTTCCGTTCACCGGACCTCCCTTGGAACTTTGTGATCGCACTTCCCGGGCAAAGCGGTCTCGCGGCCCTCATACTCGCCGAAAAACTCCGGTTCACCGACACCAGGGGTCGTGAACGAGTTTTCCATGTGCTCGAACGCGTGAGTCCCACGAAGGTTCGCGTCGGGTTGGAGAGGACAGCCTACCTCGAAGAAGGAATGGAGCTCGTGACGACCGGCGGAGCGAGTTTTCAAATCGGGCCGATCATGCCTCAACCCATGGACATTCGAGTGCGGGCAGGAGACCGATTGGTTCTCTACCGAGAGCCGACTCGTCTCGGCCACGGAGCACGCGCAGGACAGCCGGCAGGAATCAGTTGCACTCTTCCCGCCGTGTTGGAAATGGTGAAACCGGGTCATCGCGTGTGTATCGATGACGGCAAGATCACGACGATCGTCCGGAATCTGCATCCGGCACACCTGGAACTTGAAGTCATCGCTCCATATGATGTCCCGGCCCGCATTCGTTCGGAGAAGGGCCTGAATTTTCCGGACTCGCCCCTCGACATTCCCGCCTTCACAGCCCAAGACCGGGAGGATCTTAAATTTGTCGCCCGTCATGCGACGGCGGTCGGTCTCTCATTCGCACACCATCCTCAGGATCTATTAGATTTGCGCCAAGCCTTGGAGGGCCTTGGATGCTCAGATTTGGGAATTGTCATTAAGATCGAGATTCGAGAAGCCATCCATCGGTTGGCACAGCTCCTCCTTGCCGGGTTGGATCGTCCGAGATTCGGCGTGATGATTGCGCGCGGCGACCTCGCGGTCGAAGTGGGTTTTGAGCATCTGGCATTGGTCCAGGAAGATATCCTCTGCCTTTGTGAAGCCGCCCATGTGCCGGTGATCTGGGCCACTCAGGTGCTGGAAAGCTTGGCGAAAAGCGGGTTGCCCGCACGAGCTGAAATTACCGATGCTGCTACCGGTCAGCGGGCCGAGTGCGTCATGTTGAATAAGGGAAGGTTTGTGGTGGATGCCGTGAAGACTCTCGCGGATTTGCTGAGTTCAAGAGAACGCCAGCGGATCAAGAAACGGCAAGTCTTTCGCGATATCACGGTCCAGCACGGCATATTCGATCGACCCGGGACTGATCTTCCGGCTACGGCCGGACCATCTGAGGAACCAGCTTGCGTGTAACTGCTCATGCGCGGATGCGTTCTTCTACCCTTTGTCATCGAATCTTCTTCTACTCGTCACGCATCACGGAGCTTGAACCATGGCTGACTTTCTAATGCCCACTCTCGGATCAGACATGACTGAAGGGACTCTGGTCGAATGGAGAAAGAAGGTTGGTGACCGGGTGGTCAAGGGCGAGATCCTTGCCGAAGTGGATACCGAGAAGGCCGCGATCGAGATCGAATCCTTTCATACAGGCATCGTCGAAAGACTGATCACAAGACCTGGGGATAAGATTCCGGTCGGCACTGTAATGGCGATCATCCGCGAGGAAGGAAGGCCGGCGGGAAAGGTGGAGGTCGAGGCCAAGGCTGCGATAAAGCCCCACGTGGAGGCTCCACCTTCCGTCGCGAGAAGGGCCATCCCGTCTCCGGCACCTGAGCCAGCACGACTTCGCGTCTCGCCGGCCGCGAGACAATTGGCGGCAGAACTGGGTATCGATCCATCGACCCTTCGAGGTACCGGACCGGACGGAGCCATTGTCCGCGAAGACGTGCTCCGGGCCGCACAGGCGAGTGGCAAGAGGCGAGAGACGAGAGGTGAAGAACAAGTGCAACCCCTTGCCCCTAGCGCCTCGCCCATGGCCGAGGCGCCTGGTACAGCGGCTGAGAGACAATCCCGGATGCGACAGACCATTGCCGCCGCGATGGCCAGATCGAAGCGCGAGATTCCCCATTACTACCTCAGCACCACCATCGACATGGGCCGGACCATGAACTGGCTCAAAGACGAAAACCTCAAGCGATCGGTAGCGGATCGGCTGCTCTACGGTGTCTTACTGATTAAGGCAGTCGCCCTGGCTCTGCGGCAGGTACCGGAGCTGAATGGATTGTGGAAAGGAAGCGCCGCTGTTCAGAGCCCCGACGTCCATGTTGGAGTAGCAGTGTCCCTTCGGCAAGGAGGCCTTATTGCGCCGGCCATTCATCACACGGACAAGCTCAGTCTTGACGAACTGATGAAACGGTTTCTGGATGTGGTAAAGCGGGCCCGAGCAGGAACATTGCGGAGTTCGGAGCTCTCCGATCCAACGATCACGGTCACCAGCCTCGGCGAACAGGGAGTGGAAACCGTCTTCGGTGTGATCTATCCTCCGCAGGTGGCCCTGGTCGGCCTCGGGAAAATCGTGGAACGCCCCTGGGTCGTCGAGGGACAGGTCGTTTCAAGACCGGTTGTGACCGCGAGCCTGTCCGCCGACCATCGCGTGACCGACGGCCATCGGGGCGGGCTGTTTCTCTCAGCCATCGATCGGTTGCTACAGGAACCAGGGCGGCTCTGAATCGATCACTTATGCAGGATGAACTCAAACAAACTGTTCTTCGCCTCCTTGGCGAGATCGCTCCGGAAACAGATCTGGCGTCAGTGAAACCGGATGTCAGTTTTCGCGATCAACTGGACATCGATTCTATCGACTTCCTCAACTTCATTGTCGCCATGCACAAGCAGTTCCAGATCGATGTTCCCGAATCGGACTACCCTGAGCTCACAACGATCGATGGCTGCGTCCGGTACCTCCGACGCATGCTGGCGCGATAGCAATCCGTCGCGTCCGGACACTGTACCGGAACCATGAACGTCTGGTTGTCTCGCGCTGCCCAATCGAGAGGCTTTGCACCAGCAGGTCGCAGGTTCAATATTGGTTGAAGACGCTTGTCCATCACTGACGATAGGTCGAGTATAATGGCAATGATGATCAACCGACGTTAGTTTTGTCCACTCAACCGGTGTTGTAGTCGAGCTACGTGTTCTGAGGAGAGGAACGCACACATGTTTCAGGGTCCTGTTTTGATTATCGATGATGATCCACTTGCGCAAAAGACGCTGGCTTCGATCTTGCGACTTCGTCAACAAGTCGAGGTGGAGATGTCGGACTCGACGGTCGGAGCCTTGGAATGGATCCGAGGGACCGACTATACCGTCATCATCTGTGATGCGAACCAGACTCGGCTGTCGGGGGAATCTTTCGTGCGGGCCGTACACAAGTTCCGTCCAGACACTCCGATTCTGCTTCTAACGGACCAGCGCACTCAGGTTGCCACATATGCTGCCATTGAGGCCGGGGCCTATGATGTTCTTTCCAAACCGATCGAGGATGAGACATTTCTACTGGCAGTGAGCCGGGCGCTCGAAGCCTCCCACTTGAGGCGCCAGGTCAAAGATCAGGGAGACACATTCCTGGCAGTCCTGGGAGAAGTGATGGGCGATCTTGAAGTTCTGTACCACGCCTACGGTCTGCGGGGTCATCTTGAGGCGATCATGGCGAGGGCGAAGGCAGAAGGATACTTCAAAATCATCGCTGATCCGAGCGTTCTCACAATGGCTTTTGCCGCAAGAGGAGGACCGCAATCGATCGAGCCTCGAGATCGTAACCCTCGCCTGCCTTCAGAATCTTGACTCCCTTGAGACGATCGCGGGACGCAGCCGTATCCAGTATCGGCTGCCACCGTAACCCACGTTTATGTGCAGGCAAGGTGAAGGGCAGCGGCTCATAGTGGGCATTCAGCAACACCAAGAACGTCTCATCCACGATCGGCTGCCCTTTCGGATCGGTCTCCTGAATCGCATCGCCGGCGAGCCTGATTCCCAGACATCGAATGTAACCTTGTGCCCAGTCGTCGTCCGTCATCTCCTTGCCGTCGGGCCGAAACCATGAAATATCCTTCACCTCCGCACCCCGGATTCGGCGGCCCTGAAAGAAACGGCGCCGGCGAAAGACCGGATGGCGCTGTCGTAAGGCGATCAGGCTTTTCGTAAAATCGAACAGAGCCTGTTGAGTTTTGCTGAGCTTCCAGTCAAACCAGCTGATGTCGTTGTCCTGACAGTAGCCATTGTTATTCCCGCGCTGCGTGCGGCCGATTTCATCACCTCCACAGATCATCGGAATCCCTTGAGAGAGCAGCAGGGTGACCAACATGTTGCGTTTTTGCCTCTCCCGCAGCTCAACAAGACGAGGATTATTGATCGGACCTTCCGCGCCGCAGTTCCAGCTTAAATTGTCGTCTGTGCCATCACGATTCTGTTCCCCATTGGCTTCATTGTGTTTCTGGTTATAGGACACGAGATCCTCTAGAGTAAATCCGTCGTGCGCGGTCACGAAATTTACGCTGGCGTAGGGACGGCGACCACTCGTCTCATAGAGATCGCTGCTGCCTGAGAGACGATTGGCCAGTTCGGCCACCTGTCCACCATCACCCTTCCAGTATCGACGGATCGTATCTCGATATCTCCCGTTCCATTCGGCCCAGCCGACAGGAAAGTTCCCGACCTGGTATCCACCTGCACCGAGATCCCACGGCTCGGCGATGAGCTTGACCTGCGACAGCACCGGGTCCTGATGAATGATGTCGAAAAAGCTACTCAGCCGATCGACATCGTGGAGCTCTCGTGCCAGGGCGGATGCTAGGTCAAATCGAAAGCCGTCCACGTGCATTTCCAGCACCCAATAGCGCAGACTGTCCATGATGAATTGAAGCACTCGCGGATGACGCACGTTCAACGTATTCCCGCAGCCGGTGTAGTCCATGTAGTAGCGCGGCCGGTCGGGCACGAGGCGATAGTATGACGAGTTGTCGATCCCCCGAAGCGAGAGCGTCGGTCCGAGATGGTTTCCCTCGGCGGTGTGGTTGTACACCACGTCGAGGATGACTTCGATTCCAGCACTGTGCAACGTCTTCACCATGGTCTTGAATTCCTGCACATGCTGTCCCCCGGACGTCGAGGTCGCGTAGCGGATGTCTGGAGCGAAAAATCCGATTGAATTGTACCCCCAATAGTTGGTGAGTCCGCGGTCGACTAAGTGCTTGTCGTCCACGGATTGATGAACCGGCAACAATTCCACCGCCGTGATCCCCAATCGCTGAAGGTGTTCGATAGCCGCGGGTGTCACAAGCCCGGCGTACGTCCCGCGAAGCTTCTCCGGAACATCCGGATGGCGTGCGGTAAACCCCTTCACGTGCATTTCATAAATCACGGTCCTGTCCCATGGTGTGCGGAGTAAGCGGTCTCCGCCCCACGTGAAGGACTGATCGAGCACGACGCACTTGGGGACATAACCCGCATTGTTGCCTAGGTCACACGAGAGGTCCGTTCGCGGATCGCCTAATCGATAGCCGAACATCTCGTCGGACCACTGAATCGTTCCGGCAATCGCCTTGGCATAGGGATCCAACAGGAGCTTGGCCGGATTGAACCGATGCCCGGCTTCCGGCTCGTAGGGGCCATGAACCCGATAGCCATAATGCTGCCCGGGCCGCACCTCCGGCAGGTAGAGATGCCAGACCTGATCGGTACGTTCCTCGATCCAAATTCGATGGCTCTCTTCGACAGCCCGCGCTCCCTCGAATAGACAGAGCTCAACCGCCCTCGCGTTTTCCGAAAACAGCGCGAAGTTCACCCCCTCGCCATCCCACGTAGCGCCCAGTGGATAGGGACGACCTGGCCAAGCTCTCATACATTCCCTCTCTCGGTGAATCTCATGGCCGCGATAAATCGAAGCTCACTACAATACTTCCGTCCCCTGGAGCAATGGTTAAGAAACCCGCTTGCCATCCCCTATCATTCATCCGTCATTGTCGAACGGGCCAGGGCTTCAGGAATCTTGATCCGCTGCTTACTTGGTAGCATGACAGTCATCGGGCCAGTTTTCCCTGAAGACAAGGACTAGTCTTCTGGGGTGCGCCAGGATCAAATTGAGAATTGTTTATGGCAACAGCCTTAATCAGCACAGACCGTCCAATCAATAGCACGGGCCCCGGTAAGAACCATTTGGCAATCTGTCATCCACCCTGTCGACATGCTAAATTTGTGCTAAAGAACAACGGAGAGTAGAGAGTCGAGAGGACCTACCGCAGCAAGCAGAAGTTTATCGGTCCTCGATTCCTTCGTTTAATCGACAAACCAGACGGAAGATCAGGCGGTTAGAGCACCGGGCACATCAGTCTCATTCCCAAACCCTCCTCCACCAGTAGCGAAATGGAAGCGCGCCCATTCCAACCGCCTTTATCAACTCGGCGCGAAAACGATAATTTCTCAACTACCTACACAAGAGCGAGACCATTCAAGTACCCCGATCTTATCTCCTCCTTCTCCTTGACTCCGGTGCCCCTGCAGTCTCCGGTGTTTTATCATCAATGTTGAAAGATTCCACAGTGCGCAAAGCAGTCCTGTCCTGTAACGCGACAGCTTGCTCCCAAGCCACCCCTTCCCCAATCCGACCAACTCCTTGAATCTGCAAGGGACACTGCCCTTTTCCGACATATCTGGCGCGTGGCATTACCGATGCACTTTCTCTGAGCGACAGCCAATACCAAACCGGCATATCGTCATGGTGAGTCACAATTACAGAGGTCATCGCTTGCTGGACCACGTCCTCATAAGGGAGCCACAGCAAGTATTCTTTCACACCAGAAGGAGGGAGTACCATGCCTGCACTGACACGATGGGAACCATTCGGGCGTTGGAATCCGTGGAAAGAACTTGAAGAAATGGAGAAACGCCTCTCCACTGTCTTTGGGCCTGCCCCGTCCACGGCCGGTGGCGACAAGAAGGAGGCGATCGCGGTCGCCGAATGGTCGCCGCTTGTCGACATCACGGAAGACGACAAAGAGTATATCGTGAAGGCTGAGATCCCGGAGATGAAGAAAGAGGAGATCAAAATCAACGTGCACGACGACGTCCTCACAATCAGCGGCGAGCGAAAATACGAGAAGGAAGAAAAAGGCAAGAAGTATCATCGCGTCGAACGAGCCTATGGTAGCTTTATGCGAAGCTTCACTCTGCCGGAGGATGCGGACGGCACCAAGGTTAACGCCGAGTACAAGGACGGCGTCCTCAAGGTGCGCTTGCCTAAGTCGGAAAAGGCGAAACCGAAGGCGATCGAAGTCAAGATCGCGTGAGCAAGAAAAGGTCAAGGTTGAGGTTTAGGGTGACACGAGAAAACCTGATCGGATGTACCTCAATCTGAACTTCGGCCCCAACCTTGATCGAAGGGAGGTTGCCATGTTTCGTCACCCACATTATCTGGAGGTGCCCTGGGACATTCACTGGCATCCTGAGACCACAAGACATCACCGTCATTTATGATGGTTGATCGGGGCATTGGTCCTTTTGGCGATGTTCTTGATTGGGGTTGGTGTCACGAGCGGACTCATGTAGGTTGAGAAGTCTATCTGGTTTGGTTGGTTTATGTGGTTTGTCTCGTTTCTTTAGTTCGAGGAACGACGTAAACCAGAAAACGACACAAACCCAGACCAACCGGATAAATCTGAGAGGCGAGGATAGCTGTGATCTTTCAGAACCGCGAAGAGGCCGGGCGGCGTCTGGCTGCCGAATTGATGCGCTATCGGGAGAATCTGGACGGCGTGATCCTGGCGCTTCCGCGAGGAGGAGTCGCCGTCGGCTATCAGCTCAGTCTGGGGCTGCATCTGCCGCTCGATGTCTTTATCACCCGAAAGTTGGGCGCCCCCGGCAATCCGGAATATGCACTCGGCGCGGTGGGTGAAACAGGGACGGTCTACCTTAACCCCACAGCGGTGGCCGAGTTCTGTCTCTCGCGGGCGGACGTTCAGGATCTGGTTAAGGGGCAACAGAAAGAAATCGTCCGTCGCCAAAATCTTTATCGACAAGGACGCAAGATGCCGACGGTTACGGATCGGACCGTGATTCTTGTCGACGACGGGATCGCCACCGGCTCCACCTTCTTTGCATCGGTCGAAGCGATCAGACACCTCAAGCCAAGACGCCTGATCGGGGCCATTCCGGTCGGGCCTGTGGATACGATTGCCGAAGGTAGGAAACGAGTCGATGAATTGGTCGTGCTTGCCACACCGATCCCCTTCTGGGCGGTCGGCAACCATTATGTAGATTTCACCCAGGTCGATGACCGCGACGTGGTGGAATACTTGAATCTGGCCGAGGAAGCGTTGCGTGAGCGAACACACTCATCGCCGGCCTAAACGAGCAAGGAGCATTCATGGCATCAAAAGTCAAAACAGCGGCGGGCTTGAGCACGCGGCGCGATCGGACCGTCCAGGAATATCAGCATGACACCTATAAACTACGCGGCAAACTGAAGGAACCGACTGCCTGTCCCGACTGCGGAGCGGTATTCCACAAGGGACGCTGGATGTGGGGCCCCACACCCAAAGGGGCGGAGCAGGCCACCTGCCCCGCTTGTCACCGTGTGAGAGACAAGTATCCCAAGGGCTTGGTCACTATCAAAGGATCCTTCAAGGACCAACAGCACGAACAGGTCATTGGCGTCGTGAAAAACACGGAGGAGAAAGAAAAGAAGGAGCACCCCCTCTCTCGAATCATGGCCATTGAACAGCAACGTGATGGTCTGGTGATTTCCACGACCGATACCCATCTGCCCCGGCGGATCGGCGAGGCGTTAAAGCATGCCTATCACGGCGAGTTGGTATTGCAGTACGAACAGGATGAAGATTTCGCACGGGTCACATGGACTCGTTAATCACGCCTTGGCCGGACTCAGATTCAACAACAGGAGAGGAGAGCTGAAGATGATGACTGGACGAGAGTGCCGTGTGCTTCGGGTCGTTGACTTCCTGATGATCGTGGCCCTCTCCGTGAGCGGGCTCGGCACAGCAGAAGCCAAGATTGTCGTTCCCGCCGGTGCCGTGATCGAAGCGGACGATGCGACGGTGAGCAGCATCGTCACGATGTTCGAACGGGCTGAACAGGCCGTGAAGGCTCACGATCTTGAGACGCTGCTGAGTCTCTACTCTTCCCAATATAATTATCACGGACTCAAAAAGGTCGACGTCCGGAAAATCTGGAAGGACCTCTTCGACGAGTATAGTGAGATCGCGAGCACTCACCTCTTCAGCAAAATCACGAAGGTCGGATCGGGAAGCCAGGCTGTCGTGGAAGTCACTTGCACCGGTCATTTGTGGGCGGTGTCCAAAACGAGTAAGCTCTATGTCCCGATCGATAGCTGGCATGAAGAAGTGCATTTTTTGATCTTCGAGGACGGGGCCTGGCGCATTCGCGGGAATGTCGGGGAATCACCGCGTGTCCTGCCGTTTGGCACGGCGCCGCATCCCCTTTTCTGAAATGCTGGGTGACCAATGTCACGCAGCCAGTCATTGTCGTGCATGCGGAGCCAGCGGACTATTTCTGGGCTGATAGCTGAACGCAGAAGGCTGAGCGGCAGGAGGTCTGGATGAGAGTCGCGATCGGCGTTGATTGGTCAGATCAAGCCTTTACGGCTGTGACGCAAACGTTTCACGCGTACCGTCCAAGCGACGTCACGCTGGTCCATGGCGTCGACCTTGGGATGTTTCAACACCCGATCGTCGCCGAAGCCGCTAACTTGCAGGGGTACGACGATTTCCGCAACGCGATGGTTGATGCAGGGCGACAACTCCTCGACCGCGCAGCATCGATGCTCCCGCCCGGTGTCGACAAGGTCAGGCGGGTGAATGAAATCGGCAGCCCCGCTCACGTCATCCTCAACGCCGCGAAAACTGTCGCGGCCGACCTCATCGTCGTTGGTGCGCGCGGGCAAAGTCGCGCCACCGAAGTCGTGCTCGGCAGTGTCTCCCATCGTGTGCTCAGTCATGCTCCCTGCTCGACCTTGATCGTGAAGGGAAATGCCAAGCCGATTCGGCAGGTGCTCGTCGCCATTGAAGGACGCGAGGACGCGGGGTGGATCAAGAAGTGGCTGTTGACGAACCCATTTACGGCTCCGGTGACACTGACCGTGCTCACGGTTGTTCCGTCCCTTCAAATGGCGGACCCGGCGAGCATCATCGGGTTTCAAGCCTGGTCGGGCACGGCGATGCGGTATGCGGAAGACCTCGTCAAAGAGGCCGGAGCGGGGCTGATGGGCGCCCATTATTCGGTCAGCACGCGTGCCGTCACGGGAGAACCGGCAGCCATGGTGGCTCAGCAGGCGAGCACCATGGATTTGGTAGTGGCGGCTTCACATGGTCGCACGGGAGTGGAACGTTTCCTGTTAGGAAGCGTGTCTCATTCGATTGTCCACCAGGTGGCATGCCCCATTCTGGTGATTCGCTGAAGCACATGGCGTTGACCTGTTGCAAAGGAGTCAATCCGATGAAAGAAACAGTTTCGGCAATCGCCATTCTTCTCGTCGTCCTCGGGACCTCATGGGTATCGGCACAAACGGTGCGAGGTAACCCAAAAGCGGGGCAGACGATTTATCAACAACATTGTGTCCGCTGCCACGGAGACAAACTGGAGGGGAAAGGCCCGGACTGGAAGGATTTAATCGTTCCGCCTGCCAATCTCACATCGCAGGTCCTACGGTCGAAGACCGATTGGGAACTCCTCGTCGCCATCTCAAACGGCGTGCTGTTCAGCCCGATGCACAGTTTTCGTGGAAAGCTGACGGATGAGCAAATGCTGGACGTGCTGTCATACATCAGGTCCGTGGCGCCGTTCGAAGCCGTCAGCTAGACCTCAAATTGTGTGCCGACAACCACCAGGTCTCCAAAGATTCATTGCCGGACTCCTGACATCCTTGTTGTTTGTGGTCCTGTGCGGCGGGACACAGGTCTCTGCCGGTGAAGCCCCCCCGGATCTCGAAGTCTTCGTCCGCGCTGGCTGCCCCCACTGCGAGGCAGCGAAGATCTTCCTTGAGGAACTTCGGCATGAACGACCCTCCCTCCACATCGCCGTCTACGACATCGCCGAAGACTCAGTCGCGCGGCAACGCCTTGACACGTTGACCATCGAACGGGGAATGACCGCCGTCGGTGTTCCCACATTCCTCATCGGCACAGAAATGATCGTCGGATTTCTCTCATCCAACACGACCGGAGCAGCGGTCCGGGCCAAACTCGACCAGCGTATTCAAAGCGCCGTAGCCCAGCCGACGGTTGAGGGAATCCCGACGAAGTGGTTCGGTGAACTTCGAGTCAGGGACTTGGGCCTTCCTCTTTTTACGATCGCGATCGGCTTGCTAGACGGATTTAACCCCTGTTCGATGTGGGTGCTGTTGTTCATGCTCTCCCTGTTGGCAAGCCTGGCCAACCGAATGAAGATGCTGCTCATTGCCGGAACATTTGTGGCCGTCGAAGGCGTTGCGTACTTCGCCTTCATGGCGGCTTGGCTGAACTTGTTTTTAATCATTGGTCTTTCTCGCATCACGGAACTGATCCTAGGCGGCATCGGGGTCTTCGCCGGAGCGGTCCACATCAAAGACTTCTGGGCATTCAAACGCGGCATCTCCCTCGGTATCCCCGAGGCGGCGAAACCCGGCCTGTATGAGCGGATCAGGAAGATCTTGCAGGCTGAGAACATGACCGCAGCGCTCGTCGGAACAGTGCTGTTCGCCGTGCTCGTGCAGGCGGTCGAGTTATTGTGTACGGCGGGACTACCGGCTCTTTATACACGCATTCTCACGTTGCAACAGCTTGACTGGCTGGTCTATTACGGATATCTGGCTCTGTACAATATTGCGTACATGTTGGACGATGTCATTGTTCTCGTAGTCGGAGTCATCACGATCAGCCACTACCGGCTTCAAGAGCGAGAAGGCCGTTGGCTGAATTTAATCAGTGGGACCGTGATGGCGGGGCTGGGACTCGTGCTTTTGGTGAAGCCCGCCTGGCTGGCACCTTAGATAGGCTCAATGTGAAGCACTTTCGTCCTCTCTATATTCCGCCCCTGAGGTCCGATCGTGTTGAGTCGGGTTCGCTCATTCTTCGCGATGGAACGACTGCGACGATTCGACCGTCCGAACCGACCGACGCGGGCATGATGCAACAGTTCGTGGACCGTTTATCGCCGGAATCGAGACGGCACCGGTTTTTCTCTGAGAGCACGCCGCCCGCCGACATCATCGCGGCTCTGTGTAATTCGACCAATCCCCGCTCGCAACTCACGCTCATCGTGACACGGTTTTGGGAAGGCACCCTGCGCATGATTGCAGCCGGCTCCTACTGGGCGAAGGACTCACATACGGCTGAGGTGGCGATGGCCGTCGACGACGGGTTTCACGGCAAGGGCTTGGGCACGTTGCTCCTCGAACGTCTCGCCTTAGAGGCCATCCGTCACAGGTTTACCCGCTTATGGGCTGTGACCCATGCGGAGAATCTCGCGATGCGCGAAGTGTTCCGAGAATCCGGGTTTACAGCCCATGAGGGCTATGAAGGCGACGACATGGAAGTTGAGTTGTCGCTGATTCCCACGGAGACAACCGTCACCCGTGCGGAGGTACGGGAGCGGCTCGCTACCACCGCCTCGCTTCGACCGTTCTTCCACCCGCAGTCCGTGGCCGTCATCGGCGCATCACGCGATCAGAAGAGCATCGGATTTCGCCTGCTGGATGCGCTGGTGACGAATCAGTTTCGAGGATCTGTTTATCCGGTGAATCCGAACGCTGCGGAGATCGCCGGAGTCCGCACGTACCCATCCTTACGATCGGTCCCGGAACCGATCGAACTGGCCATCGTTGCCGTGCCCTGGGACAAGGTGCTCTCGGTGGTCGACGATTGTGCGGAGAAGGGCATTCGAGCGGTAGTGGTCATTACGGCCGGCTTTGCCGAAGTGGGAGCGACGGGGGCAGCGCTCCAGAACCGATTGCTAGAAAAGGTCCGTCAGCACGGCATGCGCATGGTCGGCCCGAATTGCTTCGGCTTGATGAACACAGATCCAACCGTACAGCTCAATGCCACCTTCACCTCACAGTTTCCTCTCCCCGGGCGCGTCGCGATGTCGTCGCAAAGTGGTGCCCTCGGTATCGCCACCCTTGCCGGAGCGCGCCGTTTCTATCTGGGAATCTCATCCTTTGTCAGCGTGGGAAACAAGGCCGACGTCTCGACCAACGATCTCCTGCAATATTGGGAGGAAGACCCGGCCACAGACGTCATCCTCCTCTATGTGGAATCCTTCGGTAATCCTCGCCGGTTCGCTCGCATCGCGCGACGTGTGAGTCGTCGCAAACCAATCGTGGCCGTGAAGGCCGGCCGGTCGCAATCCGGACGACGCGCCGCCAGTTCCCACACGGCGGCGCTTGCCGCCAGCGATGTGGCCGTCGAGGCCATGTTTCGTCAGGCCGGCGTGATTCGCGCTGAGACGCTCGACGAGATGTTGGAGTTGGCCAGCGGTCTGGCCGCACAACCATTGCCGTCCGGACGTCGCGTGGGCATCATCACGAATGCGGGAGGACCGGCCATTCTCTGCACCGATGCGTGCGAGGCAGGAGGCTTGGTTGTTCCGGAGCTGTCCTCCGGCACGAAGGCATCACTCGCGGGCTTTCTTCCTTCGGCCGCTGCCCTGAACAATCCCATCGATCTCATCGCGTCGGCTACACCCGAGCAATATGCCAAGGTGATCGAAACGATACTGGCGTCGGACGAAGTCGATGCATTGATCATCCTCTATATATCCGTGACCGTAGTCGACACGGCGGGAATCGCTCAGGGCATCAAGGCAGGAATAGAGAATGGGCGAAAGACAGGGCCCAAGAGTAAACCCGTGCTTATCGGTTGGATGGCGGAAGGCGACTTGGGTCGGGAATTTTCCTTTCCCACGGAAACGATCCCAACCTATTCCCTGCCGGAAAGTCCCGCCTTCGTCATCAGCAAAGCAGCGACCTATGCGGAGTGGCGTCAACAATCCGTCGGCATGGTTCCCGACTTCGACGATCTGGAGCTGTCTGCCGCAAGGCAGATCTGTGTAACCGCCCTAGCCCAACGAGGAGCGGGCTGGCTCACGACGGAGGAGACCAGAAGCCTGTTGAACTCGATGAGGCTGCCCGTCCAATCCGGCGGAGTCGCAAGAACAGCCGATGAGGCGGCGGCCTTGGCCAAGAAGATTGGTTATCCGGTGGCCGTGAAGCTGGCTTCGCATCAGATCGTGCATAAGACAGAAATCGGCGGGGTTCAGTTGAACCTCGTGGATGAACGGGCGGTTCGCAAGGCGTTCGAATCAATCAGAACAAGCCTGGTCCAGAGCAACCAACTGCAGGCCATGGAGGGAGTCCTTGTCCAGCCTATGGTGACCGGCGGTGTCGAGGTGATGGTCGGGGTCGCGAACGATCCATCGTTTGGACCCTTGATCGCCTTTGGCCTCGGAGGCATTCATGTCGAGATTCTTGGCGATGTGCAGTTCCGCATCACACCGCTCACCGAGCGCGACGCCACCGAGATGGTCCGTGGCATAAAGGGCTATCGCTTGCTTTCAGGCTATCGCGGACATCCGCCAGCCGACATTGAAGCCATTGAAGACGTGTTGCTGCGAGTCTCTCGCCTGGTCGAAGAAATCCCAGAGATCAGCGAGCTCGACCTAAATCCGATCTTTGCCCTCCCGCCTGGCCAAGGCTGCCGGATCGCAGACGCCAGGATTCGCCTGGATCATACTTCACCCAAACCCGCGGTCTAACAAACCGCTGCTCCTGCGACAGGCGGGTCCCGCAACTTTCTGCTGTGCTGATACCGAAAGGTTGGTGTTGACAGACCCAGGTCTCGAGGAACGAGGCTCATTTGTGTTTCGGAATTTTTGCACAAGGGCAACGCGGGATAGGAGCGACTTCTCGCGAGCCTTCGCGAAAGTCAGTGCTCGTTCAACACCCTTGGGACCATTGGAGCACGCAGCTAGTCTTGCAGGAACTTTGCGATGTCGTCTTTTGATTCTGGCAAGAGCTCTTGTGCCCGCTTGAGATCGATGCGGCCCTCTGCGGTCCGGTTTATCGCCTGATAGGCGAGCCCTCGATAGTAATAACCAAGCCCTAGCTGCGGCTTGAGCGACAGTGCGAAGCTGGAATCCTCAATGGCTCCCTGGTATTCGCCGCTCTGGTATTTGGCTGCGCCCCTATTCACGTAGGCCTCAGCAAGGGTTCGATTGAGCTCGATCGCTCGCGTGGTGTCCTCGATCTCTCCCCGGTAGTTCCCCAGGATGCCCTTCGCCCACCCTCGACTGATGAAGGCGGTTGCATCGCTGGGGTCGAGCTGGGTGGCACGGGTGAGGTCCTCCAGTCCTTCTTCACACACCCCCGTATCACACTTGGCCACACCTCGACTGAGGTACGCCTGCTGATACTGCGGATTCATCTGGATGGCAAGCGTCAAATCCCGGATGCCGGTTGCATGCCTCCCTCTTCGAATCTGCGTCACTCCACGTTGATAGTAGGGTTCGGGATCGTAGGGGTTGAGCGCGATCGCCCGAGTGTGATCATCCACCGCCCCCTGCAGATCGCCCAGCTCCCCTTTCGCCCAGCCGCGACTCATATAAAAGGTGGGGATGCGTGGATTCAGTTTGATGGCCTGCGTCAAATCCGTGACTTCACCCTGCAAATCGCCCAATTGTCCTCTCGCATAGCCCCGGGCGGCATATGCAGGCGCGTTCGTCGGGTTCCTGGCAATGGTGCGAGAGGCCTCCTCAATCGTCCGATTCAGAGACGCAGCCTTCTCTTCCGGAGACGGGACCGCAGCGCACCGGACTAGTAGAGGCAGTGTAACTAGAAGCAACAGCAGCAATCTGACCATCGGGTCATAATACCACTGAATCTTCTGCCCTTGATTAGGAGCCAAGACGGCCCCCGACCGATGGTTCCTGTTTCCGGTCGGCCGAAGAGCCCGCAGCGAGTTGGTAACCTACTACTCGAGGCCGGCGTTGAGGGGGCGAATCCGCAATCCGGGTTTCAACATCATGATAGAAGGTTTTGCTAACTGGTCCAACAGGACACCGGTTTAGGAAAGCGTTTCCTTGACCCCACTCCAGCCAAGGTTTGTGAAAAATCTGACTTTGGTTGGAGTAGACTGGAATGAGCTGGAGTGAGGTGGAGTTGAGCACAAAATGAGCACAGCACCAGAGCTATTACGCTCCTACCAGCCGGTTGAACTTCGTGGCAATCGTGACAACTCGGTTGACTCTAGCCTCCGGTCTTGTCTCCCTTGAGCGATGGAGCCAGACTATCCTAGCTAGAGGATAGAAGCGTGACCCTCTCACAGTGCTCAGCTCTGCTGCCGAGGGGTTAGTGTCCTAGGCAAGTTTCAAAGATGGCGTCGCAGTGGTCGTAACCGGCATGGCTCGGTGGTACCGCGTGGTAGTGGATACTGTCGACACGTCTTTCTCTCAGCTGGACATGAGCCAGACACCCGTGATGAGGTTGGGGTATGCTGCCTTTGGATGTCGGGAACGATTCTTCCAACAGAGAAGCTTCATTGTAAAACATCAGTTGGGTTACATCCCCGAGCGCACGTTCATTAGGGGTGACCGCTGCACAAGCGAGAAGCTCCTACTCCGTTTTCCCGATTAAGGCCTTTTCCACCGAAGGGGGGGCTAACATTACTGAGGGAACTTCGGTGGCACAGCCGCTCATACCGATCCAATGGAGAAAGCCATGGCGCAGTTGGTCGCGAGTGTCCTCGTGATGATCCCAAACATGTCCAATATGAGTCTGCGAGGCATAGTGGCCACTTCCTTCCGGTCTCGAGGTGGGTTCTAAAAACCCCTCAGAAAAAGCTGCAAGAAGGATGAGAATGTCTAGTGTGTCTCGCAGGCCTACCGATAGATCAAAATCAACTCATTTTGGCACCGTCACACGACACCTGATGAACTGACGTGCGGTATGTCGTTTCCGTCACCCACGGCTTACTCACAGTGGTGCTACGGCTAGGCAGATCTGGCTCTACACTATTCCTCAAGCAGTCTTGGCTCGCCTTCCTTCGCCAGGCCGCGCTCGACCCAAGAGCCGAAGCATGTTGGACATAGGTGAAGCCCTCGGTCGGTGGACGTATAGAAGGTGTGCAGATCGGAAACCCCGCAGTTGGCACAGATGACAGGACGTTGAGCTGCGGGGGAATGCTGACAGGTCGCGCGACAGCTCATAGGTCTCTCCTCGCCCTCTCAGCATAGTTTATTTGGGAAGGCACACACAAGTTCGTCACGACACCGGTCATTGTACAGTGCTTGTTCCATTTGTCCACCGCTGCACCTGGCTTGCCTCGCCCTCTTGATTGCCGATCAGTCTGAGTCAGAACCCCGCTACTGCTTCTCGGCCTTCGCCCGAAGCGCTTCAAGCAGATCTTTGAGGTAGGGCCCCATCAAGGCACGAGACACAGGATGCTTCGCCGAGGACCCAAATCCAGCGACCTGGTCAGTTGACACCCGGCTCAGGTAGGTCACAACAGTGTCGTCCTTCGTTGGGAGCGCCACCGCTCCTTGCTGCAAGGCATTGTAATCGTGGCTCGCGTAGTAGTGGCGATCCACGATGACAAAGGCTTCGTCGATTCGGAAACGCAGGCGGTGAGACAGTACGTAGGTCGGACGCCCAAACACTTCGATCGTCACCCAGAAAAACTGCTCCTCGATCTCATCGGCTTCTTTGAACTTGATGGCCGGATAATTGAGCAGCGCGTTGTACACGGAGGGAAGGTACTTAGCTACGAGCTTCGATTGCTTGGTCGCGATCGAGAGTTCGTCGCTTGCCAGGGTCTGACGTCCGCTCTTGCGTGCATACGGCGCAATGCCGGCCAGCCCCTTTGCATGATAGGCCTGGTAGCGGGCCAGCAACCCTTCGCGGATCAGCGCCTCCACCTTCGGGATCGACACCGCCCCATCCTTGCTGGCGGCCTTCAGCGCCCGAAAGGCCGCAATCTCCTTTGTATCTAAATTGAGTTCATCGCCCGGTTCCGCCTCGAGGTAGCGGCGGGCTTCCTTCTCTCCGTTTGGAGCCAGCTTTACCCCTGCGAAGTCGGCCACGGTCCCCTCGCCCTCGATCTTGCCATACCCAGTGATCGAGGAGACGTTCTTGAACGCAGCCGCCTCGCGAAAGAGCGGGACAAGTTTTTCAGGTTTTGTCTTGGCCAGCAATGCCATGCCGAGGGCAAGTTCCCGATCCGATCCTTCAGTGGTCGACCAGGTGACAATCTTGCCCTCTCGGATGTTCTGTTGGTCGTTATCCGAAAGCTGCAACGCCTGCAACAGTTCCTCGGCGGTAGGCAGCGCCGAGGCCTCAAGGGCAGGATCGCCGAACACCAGGCCTACGCAGAGACTCACGACGGCACAGATGGAGGACTTGGTTGTGGTTATTCTTGATTCCATGAACTCCTCCTCTAACGTTTCCCCTCATGGGTGCGCTTGTTACCAAAGAGATTTGATTTTGGACCATCACATAGCGACACAGAACTGTATGAAATGTCTGGGACTCACAAATGACCATTCAGAATGGTTTTGGGACATTCCGATACGGACTGATTTCGGAGCAGGTGCCACCTCGACCGATGCTGTTGTCCTTCCGTCTAATCAGCCTGGCTGCTCACTGATTGCTCAGTGGAAAGCTGATCACAAGTCCTCCCATAACGTCACCGACTTTAAAATCCTTTTTAGGGCTGTTGGGATGTGCATTGTGGCATTCGATGCACGCCGTTGTGACAGCTACGTCCGCATAGACCGTTTCGAACAAGCGTTTCCCACCGCTGTCGTTGGTGCTGGAATACGGTCGATTGGGATGGGCCTGTACTGCTTTAAGACCCTGCCGCTCGAATTCGGTGCTTGGCGCATTGGCCTTATTGATCGGCGACTGACTGATCAGGCGGTAGCGGACATTCGGGCCGGTCAATTCGGCGATCTCGCTCGTCTCCTTGAGGAGCTGCACTGGTAATGGCAATGAGTGCGTGGCCTTCCAGTTTTCTGACGCATCAACTATACGCTCTTGGCGAAGCCGGTTGACAATGTGGATCGTGTAAAAGTGCCGGTGAGCCATGATGACTGCCCGCAAATAATCCGCAACGGTTGCGGGAGGAACCCCCATCGGGGTGCCGGATGTCTTGTCGACGGCGAAGATGTTTGGGACCGCCAGCGCCGCGATCGTACCGATGACGGCGATCCAAATTAAAGCTTTCCTGATCATGATACCCTCTCCTTCCTTTCGACGGGGGTTAGACTCATAGGCAATGGGGCGGAGTCGAACCCGTATTTCACCAAGAGTTTTTGTACACGAGTCGTCATCAGGAAATTGGAAAATTGATCCGCGACAGACCGTAATGAGGCTCGACAGGTCGACGCTACCGCTTGCCCGAACTGAATCGGCACATGCGTTCCGATCGGGGCTTCATCGCTGATGCGCACCAGCCCGCTGTTGATCGAATCGACGCGATAGACCAGGCCTACATCCGCCTTGCCCGTGCGAATCAGGTCCATAATATCCTCGCTATGTGGCGCATAGAGGATGTGGGACCGGCTTTTGTACGTCGGATAGAGCTTTGTCAGCGCCCGGGCCGTAACGTCTCCCAATGAGGATGTCTGAGGATCGCCGAGAGCAATACGTGTGGTTCGATTCATCATCGCATCGTGAAAGGATTCTAACGTGGCCGAAGAGTCCGACGACATCACGAGGACGAGGGACGTCTGCGCGAAGGTCCGCGGGCTGTTGAGCGTCAGTCTCTTCTTGTGCAGGTACTCAACTTCTTCAATTCCTGCCGACAGAAAGACATCGATCGGCGCACCCTTTTCGATTTTTCGAAGAAGCGTTTTCGACGGTGTGTACACGATCTGGACCGCCGCACCATGTTCTCGCTCGAACATCGGCAGGATTTCGCTGAACGCCGGTCTTAAGCTGGGGGGTGCCCCAACGGTTAGAGGTTCAGCCTTGATGGGCTCCCACGTCCCGACGATGGCTGCCAGTCCCGCGATAGCGGCGATTATTATCTTGAACCTCCGAATGTTCACTCTGAACCTCCACCAGTCTGCTGGATGTGCGGCCTATGCCCTCTTGCACACACGCAGGACAATTCACTTAACATTTGCAAGTTACATGACTTGGTCTAAGGGTGGAAAGATTACAGGAAGTGTTGGCCGTCTTCAAGACTACCAGTAGAGAAGACAAATTGGCAAAGGAGGCCCAGCGCAGTACCGGACAGATCCCATTTGACTTGGCGCTGAATCGGTAGGAACGCAGCGGCTAAATCATTTGTTCTTCAGTCGATCCACGTTTAGGCCGAAACCGGAAGTAGACCGATGACAACGAGCGGTCATTCTATAAAGGCCTTGAGCAGCGTCGTGCCGAGAACCTTGCCTGGTGCAGCATGGTCTTGTCTGAGAGAGATTCCAAGATCAATGCAATGTTTTCAGCCAGGCCCGAATATCGGCAATCTGCTGCTCAGTCAATGCGCCTCTTAATGGCGGCATCACGTGTCGTCCTTCGTACACGGTTTTCCAGAAGGCTTGCTCGTTCGACAACACGGGGTTGCCTGCCAATCGAGGCCCGATTCCCCCAGTCCCTTGTGGGCCGTGACACACCACACAACTGGCTTTGTACAGTTCCTCCCCCCTGGTGTTGTCGCCGATTGGATGCGTGGAAGCCATGCCACTTTCGCTTTTCTTGTCTGACACGCGAATAACTCGATCTGGAGCAGCGGCTGCACTCTTCTCAACAACGACGGCGACTCCACCAAAACAAATCAACCACGTCAACAGTTGGGCTATACATTTATTGGATAAATTCACAGCTACTCCCTGGAATAATGAAAGGACGTTGGTGGCACATGTTCATATCGATCCAATCGGAGTGTCATTGTTGCCGCAATCGTTCCGCACTCAACATCAACAGTTCGATCTCTTGTGTAATCTCTTCCTGCCGGAGCATATTGCGCTTCCGTTCCAATTCTGAGGCTTCTTTCTTGAGGCGCTGTATCGCGCCTTCGAGATGGGATACCCGAGCCCGATTCTCAGCCAGGAGGGCACTGTAAAAAATCTTGTGCAGGAGGGAAAACAGGTAGAGATCGACTAACTCAGCCAAAAACACATGTGGCGGAAGATTCAAGAGCGGCGACCCCTTGAAACGAGTCGTTTGGCCAGGAGACGTCTCGAAGGGTCTGAGAATTTGGGTGTTTACACCGGCTGATTCGGAAACATGTGAGACAACCGTTATTGTGAGCGGTCGGCCTGATGTGTCCTGCCTCTGCAGCTGATGCACGTGGTCCATCACTTGAATCATCACTGATTGGACTTCCTCCGCGACGGACGCTCCCTCGATGGAGACCGCGACGGTCCGCTTGTCCGACATTCGCGCTGCCAGCTTTCGCCCGACGGTGAAGAGAACTGGCTCCTTGTCGCGTGCCACCCGCAGCCGTTCTTCAACATGTGCGAGCAACTTGTCATTGTACTCGCCACAAAAGCCTCGCTCCGAACCGATAACAAGGAGTAGAAGCCTGCCCTCCTCCACCCGCGGAAAGACCTCCGGGTAAAACGTGAGGAAGTCAGTCCCCGCCGCGTGCATGCTTGACACCACCCGTTCTTGCGCGGACAAGAGCCGCGTCACCTTCTGCGTCTCCATGACCGCAAGGTTTTTCATGGCCCCCATGATATCGCTGATCTCACCGAGCGAGCGGATATGGCCCTCGATGTCACGACGTTTGCTCATACGGACTTGTGCTCCTTGAGCCAATGGTCCACAGCTTCTGTCCATTCCTCGTCGCGACTGTCCAGAGTCAGGTCACTGTCTCTCACGCGCGTGGCCAGAGAATCGAGCAAGGCAGCGGTCGACTCCGGAAGGACCTTGTCGAATAGGCCGTGGTTAAACGCGGTCAGCCAGGCCAGATGAAATGTAATAGGCAGAGGGCATAGTCGATCCTGTTTCAGCAATTCCCGCAAGACCCGGCCTCGTACGATCTTTGCTTCCATCGAGGCCTCAAGACGCGATCCGAATCGGGTGAAGACTTCCAACTCGAGATATTGGAGGTAGTCGAGCTTCATCCGTCCCGCTTTTTCCTTGATTCGCGGATGCTGCCCCTTTCCCCCGACACGTGACACGGATTTGGTCACATCGATGGCGGGCAGGATACCCGATGCGAAGAGACGTTTATCGAAATAAATCTGGCCGTCGGTAATCGAAATCAGATTGGTCGGAATATAGGCGGCGATTTCACCCTCCTTCGTCTCTACGATCGGTAAAGCCGTCATACTGCCGCCTCCCTGCGCCGCGGCGAGGCAGGTCGAGCGTTCGAGGAGACGGGAGTGGAGGAAGAAGATGTCACCGGGGTAGGCCTCCCGTCCAGGAGGACGATGCAGCAGCAGCGAAAGTTCGCGGTAGGCCTCCGCATGCGTCGTCAGATCGTCGTAAATCACCAGCGTGTCATGGCCCTGCCACATCCAGGTTTCAGCGACGGCACAGCCCGCAAACGGAGCAAGGAATTTGAGCCCAGGCAACGATGTCGCCTCCGCAACGACGACGGCGGTATGGTCCAGTGCGCCGTTCTGCCGCAGAGTTTCGATCGTATCGACCACGCTGGATCGCTTTTGCCCGACCATGACATAGACACACCGCACCCCTTGGCCTCGCTGATTGATGACGGTGTCTACGGCGAGGGAGCTTTTCCCCAAGGCGTTGTCGCCGATCAGTAATTGACGTTGACCCTTGCCGATGGGAATCAACGTGTCCACAATTTTGTTGCCCGTATACAGAGGCTTGTGGACAAAGTCGCGCACCGTGATCGGCGGCGAGAGAATGTCGAGCGGACGATTGGACGAACAGTCCGGCTGGTCCAAGCCGTCGAGTGGGCTGCCTAAGGGATCAATGACCCGTCCGATCAAAGCATCCCCGGTGGGAATGCCCATCCGCCGCCCAGACAGGCGCGCGATCGTCCCGGCAGTCAGTCGGTTGGTTTGCTCAAGGAGAATCGCGCCGACGAGACTCTCTTCCAGCTGGAATACCATCGCCCGACTGCCGTCTTCCAGATCCAGGATTTCATCCATCGCGGCGGATGGTAGTCCCTCGATCCAGGCTACGCCATCCCCGAGCGCCACAACGGTTCCTTGTTCGGACACCCGCAGGCCAAATCGGTACTGGCGCAGCCAGTCGGCCTGACTCGCCAGCAACTGATTCGATATCATCGGTTGACTAGGCATGAGTCCGCGATTCGGTAAAGAACCTCAGTTCATCCTGCACGTTGGCACGGAGCACCCAGGAACCAACGCTGATCCGTAGTCCGGCGATCAGATCCCTGTCTTCGAGAAACTCGCAGGACACATCCTGTCCCGCCAACGTTCGACAGGCCTTACTGATGACTTCTCTCTGGGCCTTGTCGAGCGGATACGCGCTCGTGACTTTCATCGTGAGTCCCATCCCGATCGGCGTCGACCGGATGACTTGTCTCTGGGCATCAGGCAGGTGGGGAAGATCCTGCATGACCATGTCGACAATCTTCCGTTCCAGCTCCGGTCCTCTGAGACGAGACAGAAGTCGGCTCGCAAACGTGCTCCCTTGCGCGATCGCCGTTACCTCGGTCTGCTGCATGAACTCTTTCATACGCCGTTGTTCGACGACTGCCGCTTTTTCCCGTTCCTGACTGAGCTCCGCACGCAGATCTTCCAGCAACCGGCTCCGTTCGGCGGTGATCTCCTCGCGCAGCTGCGCGCGAGCCTTCTCCCGCTCCTGTTCCCATTCTTCGAGGCGATTTTCATATTGGGTTTGTAACGCCTGTGCATCGCTTCTGGTCACCTGTGCATCCGACAGCGTCCTTTGGATGGCCGCCTTGCGCTGGGCAATCACGTTCATCACCGGTTTATAGAGAAACCGGTTGAGGATCCACATGAGGACCAGAAAGTTGATCAGTTCGAGTATGAACGTCGTCCAGTCTAGCTCCACGACTCATCCTCCGCAGCTCATCACCGGCACAGAGATGTGCCGCACTCGACACCTGACGGTCATGGTTTGAGCATGTACTCGAGTAACGGGTTTCTGAATAAAATGATCAGGACGATGACCAGACAGTAGATCGCTAATGATTCAATCATGGCCAGGCCGATGAACAGAGCCCGCGTAATCGAGCGCTCTGCTTCAGGCTGCCGCGCCAGCGCTTCCAACGCCTGACTGATGGCGCGTCCCATCGCCATTGCCGGAATCATGGTTCCGACGGCGATGGCCAAGGCGGCGGCGACTGTCGAGGCGAGGGCAAACCAACTCATGTCACGCATGGTCACTCCTGTGCTTGAGGTTGTCGCGATTGTTGTGAGTGAATGGCGCCTGCAATATAGATTAAGGCGAGCATGCCGAAGATATAGGCCTGGATGACTGCTTCGATGATGTGCAACATCAACAACGGAATCGGCACCAGAAAGCCCGCCACAAGAAGTACCAACAGCGCCGTCATTTCGAGGCTCATCATGTTGCCGAACAGCCGGATGGCAAGGGCCATCGTCCGCGTGAGTTCGCTCATAAGGTGGAACGGGAGCATGAGTGGCATGGGAGCCAGATAGTGTCGTAGATACACTCTGACCCCCTCTGAACGGATACCAAACCAGTGTACCGACAAAAATACAATGATGGCCAATGCCGCCGTCGTCGATAGGTTACTGGTTGGAGCATTCACACCAGGGATTACTCCCGACAGGTTGGCCACGATGATAAAGAGCCAGAGAGTCGCGATGAACGGTAGAAGGCGTCTCGCCTGTGCGGGCAGCATACTCCGAATCGCCTCATCCGCCGCACTGAGCAGTCCTTCCAACACCACTTGGACCGGCCCAGGATCGAGCCGTAATTTCCTGGTGACTATCCAAGACCCCAGACCAAGTGCAAACATGATCCCCCATGTGGTGAGGACCGGTTCCGTCAGGATCACCGGTCCCAGCTGTACCGTTGTCCCTTTCAACAGATCAACCGATCCCATCTGTTACTCCTTGACATTCAAATAAACACTCAGCCCGCCAACTCCCACCCCGAGGATGATCAGACTGAGTGTCCAGCGCATCGAATACCCTGCTGTCAGACCATCCAGCCACCGGCCCACATAGGCACCGACGATGACGGGCACGACAAACAACAAGCCCAGGGTGCCGAGATAGACGGTCTGCCTCAGAAGGGTGGGCCGATCATGTTCCGCTTGCTTCATGCGGCGAATCTGTTTGGCCACTTCTTCTTTCAATTGGTTCTCGCTCTTCATGACGCAGGGTGCTCCCCACGGCCCATTCGCCAGAGTCGTTTGAACATTTCTTCTTCCAACCGATGCACACTCTCTTTGATACTCCGCAACTCGGTCTCTTCCTCGACCAGCTGTTCCTCGAGCGCCTGACTGATGCGCGCATACTCGTCGTCTCCGATGCATCGTCGCGCACTCACATAGAGATTATTGTCGACAAAATAGAGGAGGCCGCGCGGCACAGCCAGAAAGTGCCACCGCTCATCCATGGTCCGATAGCGAGCTAGTCCGAACGCGAGTACCGTCATCATCCGTTCATGATCGCCGAGAATTCCGAACAGGCCCGAGTCATCCTGGCCCACGAAACTCACGACCTTGTCGATCTGCTCGTAGTGTGTCGCATCCTGCAGATGGAGAACAAAGGTCTTCATGCTCGCACGCCCTTCATCGAGCCACGGAGGTAACATTTATCTTCTGGCACATCGTCGTACTCCCCCCGCAAGAACGCCTCACAATCGAGGAGCGTGTCGGCCAAAGGCACCGTGACGCCTTGTATCCCCGTCAGTTCCGTAGTGACATGGAACGGTTGGGTCAGATACCGCTGGAGTTTCCTGGCGCGGAGCACGATGCGTCGGTCGGTCTCAGACAGTTCTTCGATGCCCAGCATGGTGAGGATATCTTCGAGTTCACGATATCTCGCAAGATGTTCCCTTACCCCTTCCGCGATCCGATAGTGTCGATCTCCCAATGTCTGACGATCCATCAGCTTGCTCGTGGATTGCAGAGGGTCGACAGCCGGATAAATTCCTTTGCTGGCCTGGTCGCGGGTTAAGATTACCAGCGTGTCGAGGTGATTGAGAATGCCGCTGACGGCGGGGTCGGTCATATCGTCAGCCGGAACATATACAGCTTGCACAGAAGTGATGGCACCCTTGGTGGTGGAGATAATGCGGTCTTGCAGCTCCGCAATCTCCGTTATCAAAGTCGGCTGGTATCCTACCGTTGCCGGCATCCGTCCCAACAGACCGGAGATTTCACTCCCCGCCTGAACAAACCGAAAGACGTTGTCCATGAGAAACAGCACATCCTTCTGGAGCGTGTCGCGGAAATATTCTGCGTAGGTCACGGCCGCCGCCCCCACTCGGAACCGAACGCCTGGAGATTCGTCCATCTGGCCGAAGATCAGCGTCGTCTGCGGCATGACTCCGGCTTTCTGCATCTCATTCCAGAGTTCATGTCCCTCCCGAATCCGTTCCCCTACCCCGGCGAACACGGATACTCCACGATGTAGCGCCACGATGGCATGCATGAACTCCGTGAGGAGTACAGTCTTTCCAATTCCAGCACCGCCAAATAATCCCGTCTTCCCCCCTCTGATAAAAGGAAAGAGCAGGTCCATCACCTTAATGCCTGTCTCCAGAATTCCACTCGTGGCTTTCGTTTCGTGCAAGGAGGCTGGCCTGGCCAAAATGTTACGGAACTCACTGACTTCCAGCGGCGGCCCCCCATCCAAGGGCTCACCAAATAGGTTCAAGACTCGACCGAGGCAATCAGTCGCTACGGGAACGTGCACCGGTGCTCCTGTGTCGAACACGAGCATGCCGCGACGAAGTCCGCCCGTTCGATGTAACGTGATGGCGCGCACGTGTCGCTCATCGAGGTGCTGATAGACCTCGAAGGTGTATGTCTCATGATCCATCGCTGCACACAACGCTTGGTGCATAGGAGGAAGACGATCGCATGAAATGTCGACGACCGGGCCATGCACCTTGGCGATGACTCCGATCGGATTGCGGTCATCGATAGGTTTCTTGGGCAATGTCACCGCACCGACGCTTTGCATTATCTCCCTCTAGAGATCAGCCTGCCGGGCTCATCGCCCGTATTCTGTCGACCGCCCATTCGTCTCGATCTCATATTGACCGGCGGTATGACACTTCAGGCAGTTGGCCATCCTCCCCAGGCGGTGCGCGCCGCCGCCTTTCTCCAATACACGACGGACCGTGGGGTTGTCGAGCAGGGTTGGACGGACGCCGAACTCGGTGCCAAACTCGTGGCAGGCGGTGCAAGAACTGGTTCCTGTCGCACGGAAAATAAACTCTCCGTGTGGATTGGACATCGCGCTGGAGGTGATCTGCGCAAGAGCTCCCCGATGTTCCGTATGGCAGGCCAAACAGGTTTTCTGCTGTCTGATGACTTCCTGGTGAAAGACTCCGACTGACGGTTTCGACCGCTCTACGAAGCGCGCCTCCGAATGGCACACGATGCATTTGCCGCTGGCAGGCCCGCGAAATGGCTCGTGACAGTTTGTGCATCGAGCCACATCCGCATGATAACGGCTCAAATCTCCGGGGGCCCACAAGGTTTCTGGATCGCGAAACGACCCCCAGGCAAGCCAGATGACAAGAACCAGCGTCGCCATCGCGACGACCGGTACAGCGGTTCTTGGCAGGGGCAGATATGGCATTGTTCACAATCCACCAAAGTACAGCGACCCGATCACATGTATCGCCGTGAGCACGAGGAACATCAGCGTCATCGGCGCATGGATCGATTGCCATAGGCGGAATGCCTCCTCCTGCGCTGCCATCCGGTGCAGACGTAGATCGACTTCGTTGAGGGACAATCCCTCTTCGCGGAGTTGCCGTCGCTGGTCGTTGAGGGTCCTTAACGCGAGATAATGGACACCCTGTCCTACGATTCCACTGACGACGACCACCAGCATCGCCGCCAATGCAAGGAGTGGCACCATCGCCTGCACATGTGCGCCTGAATGAAGAAGGATCAGCAACGGACCGACCATGCCGGCCACCATGTGGACTTGAAACCAGCCGCGAGGCCACCGGTGGTTTCGACTCATCCGCTTCTTGATCGGGTAGACGAACACCAACAGGATGACTCCGAAACCTATCCAGCCTAGGAGGTGCCCCTGTCTCGTATGAGCGAACGGTGATGGAGTTCCGATACTCAGAGATGCTTCGAATAAAAGCGCGCCGGCAACCGCGGCAATCATCAAAACAGCGATCGTTGTGAGACGCCGCAACACAGGTGTCATGGTTAATAGTTTTCGACTCCCTTGCGTCCCCCGGCGTGGCAACGAAGGCAATCCGCGAAGCGTCCAGGTCCGTGGATACCCTTTGCTTTTTCTCGAAGGGTCCGCACGAGATCATTGTCGGTCGGCTGGGGGATCAGAATGCCGCTCTTTCCGACCTGATGACAATCCTGGCACGATGTCGCTCCCGTCGCACGAAAGATAAGATCACTGTGGGGATTCATCGGTTGGCTTCCCATGTCGCGAGTCCCGGCCTCTGAGGGGACAGCATGATCAACCGCCACGGCCTGCGCAGGCGGAACGAGGAAGGTGGAAACGTTCAGCGCTGCCACCCCCGTTTCAAAGAGCATCACAAAGATCAACCCCCGCTGGGAAGCGCCCATGTCAGACCGGCTCATGACCACAACACACCTTGTACCGTTCTTCCGGAATGTTGGCCATACGTCGAAAGAGTATCTCACGCTCTTTCTCCTCAATCACCTGATCAATCGCCGGATAGAGGATCCGTTCTTCTTTCATGTTGTGGGAGCCGAGAACGTTCAAGAGTGCCTGCTCTTCTTGATCGCTGTCACGGTTCTGCCCCGCCACTTTGTCATGAATGGCTTCGAGCTGCTGCCCGATCTGACGATGCTCTGCTCTCATGACAACGGTCGGCCCAGCTCCGGAGATGCCGGTTTTGTCTTCCCACAAAGGGAACAGGAGATCTTCCTCCCACACGATGTGCCGCTGCAGGCCGCTTTTGAATTGCTCAAAGGCTTCCTTGGCCTGTGCGAAGTCAGACCGCTTCAATTTTTGGTAGGTCTTGAACAACTCATCCAGCCGATCGTGGTCCTGTTCGTAAAACTTGAGAATCGTGTTCAGCTCACTCATTGTGTCCCCCTTCATGTAAAGCCAAGAGCATATGGCGTATGGCTGAAAGCCTATACCAGGTACGTCCCTCGTCGCTCGTATCTCGTTTAGCGGGCACAACGCTCTGGGCCAGGGGCGGGAGGACTTGGAAAGAGCGGGCTTTGCTGGCCCTTACCCAGTCCCTCTTGCCTCTCACCAGATCAATCAAGATTCGCTTCACGAGAGACGGTTTCCGGTAATACACCTCACGCACCCTCCCTTACCTTGTACTCCAGGTGACAAGCCACGCAGGCCTTCAAAAGATCATTGAACCGCGGCAAAATCTGCTTCATGTCCTTGGTAGGAATGATGCGTGCCAACTCCTCCGCTGCTTCGTGGTGTGCCAAGGCCAAATCGTGATATTCGGGAGGAAACTGTTCCGGTCGCTGTTGAGCCATCGCCTGTCGGTGCATGAAGAAACCTAGGTGGGATTCGGTTAGACCTTTCGCCAATTCATAGTCCTCTTCGACCAGGGCGTTCACAATTGCCTGGATTGTTTCCAGATGTTGCAACATGACCGCGCGATGTACTTTCGCATCCGATGGCGACAGCGGAATCGTATGCCTGGTCTCAGGCGTTGAAATGGGGTTGGGCCGCTCCTCGGCGCGGTGGTGCGCGACCTGGGTACAACCAGCTGATAACATGCTAGAAAAGGCCGTTAGAACCGCTCCTCCCAGGAGGACCAGATTCCCTCTATATAATGGTAGAGACGACATTCGAGACATTTTTAAGCTCTTTGAATGAAATCAATACGTTAGCTCCGTCAGGCCGTCTGTTCAGCTTTTTTTACCCTGTCCCAGTACGTATTTATTCGAGTCTGGATGTGCACGATGACTTCCGTCTGCACGATCGGCTCGAAGAGATGGCGGAACCGACCTTGGAGTTTGAGATAATCTTCGACAGGTTGGAGTGTAGGCATGTAGGTATGCACCACGTTGCCATTAATCGCTTCTTTCAATGGCCACAGTCCGCACTCCACCGCCAATCTCGCCACATCAGGAGTATAGGCTGCATCAAATACCCATCCTGTCGGACATGCCGCGAACGCCAGGAAAAGTTTGGGACCGGGATAGCTCGCCGCGCGCAGAAATTTCTCTTCGAGGTCGAGTGGAAAACGAGGCGACACAGTCGCCATGTACGGAGGCTGATGTGCACGCCAGATTTCGAAAATGTCTTTCTTTTCCTGAGTGGTGCCGGCGGGGTGTTGCACCGCACAGGGTGAGGTGGCGGTTCTAGCACCATACGGGGTGGCAGGGCTGAGCTGAACCCCTGTGTTGCCGTAGGCTTCGTTGTCGTAACAGAAATAATAAAAATCCAACTTCCTGCTAATGGCCCCTGATGTCGATGAAAGCGCCATGTCGTAGGTCGATCCGTCTCCGCCCAACACCACCACTTTGACATCTTCTTCCTTCGGCAATCGCCCTTTGGCAATCAACACATCGAGAGCATCGCGAACACCCTGTGCCCCGGCCGGTGCTGATCCCATCGTTGTGTAGAGCCAGGACGCATCGAGCGGCGTGAAAGGGAAGGCCGCCAGGTTGGTGAAGCAGCCTGCTGCATTGACGTAAACGACACGGCTGCCGAGCACCTTGGACGCAAGCCGCAACGATTCGAGTCCTCCACAGCCAGCGCAGAGCGGTGTGCCAGGAAACACATGCTCTTCTCGAGGAATCTGATGCAACTCTTTGAAGATATGTGGCTCCCAAGCCATGCTGCATCTCACCTGCCAGTTTTGAGTTCGTGCGCGAGGTACTGGAGCTGTTCTATCTCTCGATGCTCGCTTTCGGTATAGAGCAACACCGGTCCGATCCCTTTCCCCCGGACTCCGGCATCCGCTGTTTGTTCGAAGATCGCTTGGAATTCTCCCTCGGACAGATTCTTTCCTCCCAGACCCCCGATGAATGAACAAAGTGCTCTCGGCCGCAAGGCTTCGTGGTAAAGACAGGCTGAAATCTCCTGAAACAGAATACCGCCCTGCCCCGGTGACAGATTTTGATCCAACACAGCCACGGCCCGGCGGCCTTGCAGCGCCTGCTGGATCGCAGTGGTCGGCCAGGGACGGATCACACGCAACCGAAGCAATCCCACACGGCGGCCCTGTCCCCTCGCCGCGTCGACCGCTGCCTTCCCTTTGCTCGCAAAGGCGTTGGTCATGACGAGGACATCCTCTGCCTCATCAAGACGGTAGCCTTCCACCAGGTCGTAGCGACGGCCACAGAGCCGTTCGAAGTCCGTAGCCGCCTCTTCATGCACTTGAAGCGCGTTCATTGAAGCGAGATGGATTTGGTGACGGAAGTAACTGTAAGTCGATCCGCCGAGCACTGCCGTCCCGAGCGCGTGAGGGACCGACGCTTTGAACCCCAGATGAGCCGGACGGAACGGCGGCAGGAAAGCCTGCACCATCTGTGGATCAGGTAGGATGACCGGCTCGCGCGTGAAGGAAAGATAAAATCCGTCCAGATTCACCATGACGGGCAGACAGACCCGCTGGTCTTCAGCGATGCGGTACGCCATAATGATGGAGTCCACCACTTCCTGACAGGTTTCAGCATGGATCTGTAGAAAACCGGAATCTCTCGCTGCCAGGACGTCATTGTGGTCCGGCTCCAGGGTGATCGGCGACGCCAGCGCGCGGGACACGTTCACCAGCACGAACGGCACCCGCCATCCCACCACCGTGTAGAGCACCTCGAAGGCGTGAAGCAGGCCTTGGCTCGACGTCGCGGTAAACACGCGCGCACCAGTTGCCGCCGCCGCTCCTGCCGCAGTCATCATCGAATGTTCCGAATCGAGCGTGATGAAGCGGGCATTGAGTGATCCGTCCCCGCACCACTTGGAAAGAGCTTCGACGATTTCCGTTTGCGGAGTGATCGGAAACGCCGGGACATAGTCCACGTCGGACAGACGAGCTCCCCAGGCTGCTGCGAGATTGCCGGTCATCATCTGGTGTGTCTGGTTCATCTAGTTTGTCTGGGTTGTTTGGTTTATTTGGTTCATTTCGTTGGTCCGGTTTCTTTCGATGTCTGGCTTATTTCGTTCCTCAGACCAAGGAAACAAGACAAACCAAATAGACCGTTCAGCCTACATTCGTTTCCCGTTCCACGGTCATTGCGTCGGTCGGACAGACTTCGACGCAATCAAGACAGCCTTTACAGTGCGGATAGTAGATGGCGGGCTTGCCATCCGGTTTGATCGTAATTGCTCCTTCCGGACAGTTGGCAAAACAGAGCCAGCAGCCATTGCAGAGGTCCGGCCGCAAGACCGGACGGAATGTCCGCCACCCGCTCATCGAGCGGATAGCAGAATTAGGTCCGGCCGTAATACTGGCGGTTCCTCTCGTCGGTGATTCATACGCCGGAGCCCATAGCTTCGCCAGAGCTGCAGGCTGGCGCGCACTTCTGTCAATAGAGATGACCGGCACTGCTTCATAGGAGCGAAGCCCTACCGCTTGATTACTCTCGATGTCCGATGCGGCAAGACCGAGCTCACTCAATTCCCGCGCGATCGCCTCTTGGATTGATTCCCTACGAAGTCCGACGAGTCGTCCGGCTATGGCTCCAAGCAAGGCGCTGATCGCTCCTCGCTTGCCAAAATGCTCAAGCGCCATCTGGTTGAGGTCCAATGTCGAGAGACGACCGTAAAGAGCGGTCTGAGCCCGTATTTGTTTGGGACTGAGTGGAGAATTGACGAACAGGGCCGTTCCTTCGTCGACACCCTCCGACACGCGGGCGGCAGGATCTGGGATGAGCGACGCATCTGCGACCACGACTAGATCGGGACTGACGATGAATCCCCGCTCGCGAATCGGCTCTT
The DNA here is from genome assembly GCA_035623075.1 of Nitrospiraceae bacterium. Taxonomy (NCBI): domain Bacteria; kingdom Pseudomonadati; phylum Nitrospirota; class Nitrospiria; order Nitrospirales; family Nitrospiraceae; species Nitrospiraceae bacterium. Next base: position 128,210 of record DASPUC010000022.1, read on the forward strand.
TCGCAATCCGCGTAAACGCATACATCGGCGCGCCCCGGCGCTCAGCCCCGTAGATCGGAGAATCCTGTGCCTGATATCCTTCCAGAAAAGCTGCGGTTCCAAGAATCCGACTGGCAGTCTTCGCCCCCTGCCCGCCTCGGCCATGAAAGCGAATGGATAGCACGGTGCATCCTCATTAACTACAGCACGTATCCATCTTCTCTTTCATGGCCTGTTTACCGGCCATGACGGCCGCGTCGACATCAGCTCGTTTTTCCGCGACAAAATGTTTCCCTCGTTCGATCATTTCATCGAGAGCGGCTCGAGCCTCCTTGGCCTTTTCGATGACCTCGTCCTCGGCCTTTCTGGCATACCCCTTCAGCGCTCGGCGCGTTTCCTCGCCCGATTTCGGCGCGAGAAGAATACCGGCCACCGCTCCGGCGATGGCACCACCGAGAAACGCGAGGGCGATGGCCTGTGTTGAACATTTGGCGTCCTGACTCTCCATGATTCATCCTCCTTGATTGGGATAATTCCCGTGTTGCTGAAAAGCGAGGTCTATGCCACAAAGCAGGAGTGACAAAGCGAGCATTTATTGAGATTTGACGAGATCTTAGAGAAGGGCTTCGCGGTGAAGAATAAAGTTCTGGGGCATTCCAGGCCTGATCAAGAATGAAGCCTGGTGCAAAAGGCGACAGTGGAGTTCCGCATTAAGGGTGCGACTAGCTCACGGAGTGATGTCCGGACCGGCGCAACACCCTCCATTCCTTGGTTCTATGCCACCTGATCGATGAGGGCCCCTATGACCCATCCCGTGACCCGGTCCCTGCGCTCCTGCGAAGCTACGCTCGTACTGGATGATGGCCCAAATTTCCTCATCCGTGAGCTGGCCGACGAATCCGATCATGCTGGTGCCGGGCGAGCCGTTCTTGATCACCCAGAAGATTTCGCCTTCGGTGCGATGCCGCCAGAATCCATGGTGGTGGAAGTTTCTCGGGGCTGGGTCGAGCCCGGTCGCAGCCGGACCGTTTCCCATTCCGTCCTTGCCGTGGCAGTTGAAGCAGGTACCTTTGCCGTTATAGAGGACCTTCCCTTTTTCGACGACGTCGGGGGAGTCTGGCAACGGACTCGTGAGAGTGCGCGCCTCTGCAAGCTTGTCGGCCGGCACCCGCGGCTGCATCATGTGTTGCTCGGCAGCCGGTACGGGAGCAACAACGAAACCAACGAACAGCGACGTCGCGACCAACACCCGCACTGCCACCCTCACAGCCTTACGGTTTCCCCGGTAAAAGGCGATTCTGTCATCCCGTTCTGCAACGACCCACTTTGGCATACCGTTAACGTGGTCCTTTGAAGGTCGCTTTCAGATACGCCATGACATCGGCGACTCCCTGTTGGTCGATGGTCAAACGCCAATAGGGCATGTTCGCGGATTTCCCCATCGCTGCACCGCCGTAATTGATCATGTTGTAGAGATATTCCGTCGGCACCTCGCTGAAGTTGATATTGGCATGGATCGCCGGTTTCGGCTCCAGCGTCGCCGCAGCCGGACCGTCACCCTTGCCGGTAAACCCGTGACACTGCGCACAATACTCTTTGTAGATGACCTTGCCCCGACCGACGCTGGCCTTGCCAAACTCCGGCGCCGTCCAGGGCTCGTAATATTTGAAGTCCGGCACGTCCTGCGCGGCAAGATATCCGATCACAGCCCGCAATTGCGGATCCGTCGCATCGGCCAGAAATTCACCAGTGTGGATGATGAAGTCCTGCGGGTTCTGCCCAAAACGGTAGAGCCAGTCCATGTTGTACCGCTGGCCCGCATTCTGCAAGGCAGCACTCTGCTGCCCGCCGATCAGCTTCCCATTTTCCTCGATTGTGTGACAGCCAAGGCAGGCGTGCGCTTTATAGGCCACGCCGCCGAACGCGGCCTCGAACTTGGTCACCTTCGAGACGTCGAACGCGCCGACTTTCACCCGGGGATCTTTGTTGTTCTTCTCGAAATAATCCGCAATGGCTTCTGCATCCGAATCCGCCACGACGGGATGTTTGACTGCCGTTTCACTGAGATCCCATCGATACCCTTTGGCATAGAGAGTCGCTTCTTTTCCGGTCAGCCACCGAATCAACCAAGACCGTTGATACTTACTGCCTGCCCAGATCAGGTCCGGCGCTCTAAGATTGAAGCGTGACTCTGCCTGGCCTTCCAATCGATGACACTGAACGCAGGCCTGCTGAATCAATTCCTTCGCCCGGGTCTGATCGCTCCCGAACAACAGACGCGGAGCTGAGATCACCCCCACCAATAGCAGCAGCGCGCCTCCGATGACTACCCCTTTCCTCACATTCATGACGGCTTCCTTCATCTGTAGCACCCTCATCAAGGCGTTATTGTGATAATAACCAGGCATGAATATCGGCAATTTCCTGCTGATTGAGGACGGACCCCCAAGCAGGCATTGGCCCCCGCCCATGCAACACGGTTTCCCAAAACAGATCCTCCTGCGTAAGAATCGGATTCTTCGCCAGCTTCGGACCCATACCTCCCATGGCTCCGGTCCCATGACAGGCTTGGCAATTGTGAGCAAAAATGTCTGCACCTCTTGCCGCCACGCCGACCATCCGTCCTCCAGCAGCCGGCTCTTGCGTGAGCGGCTCCGTTTTCCCGATTTCATGGTTGAGCGGCGGCACTCGGTCCGGGGCGCCCGGATGGTAGCGGGCGGACAGATACCGCACCAGCAACTCGGCTTCATCCTTGGATATTTCTGCGCCCCAATGCCTCATTTTCTCGACCGTGGCTTCCCATCGCACCAGCGGCAATCGCTGTTGCACGATGAGATCCGCGCTGTGGCAGACGGAACAGCGAGCGAGGATCAATCCTTCCGCACGTGGCGCCAGCGACACGCTCACCGTAGCCAAGTTCTCTTCTTCCGCCGACGTTATGACGGCGAGACCAAGAAGCGCGCTGATCATGAAGAGAACAGCTCCCCCTCGCCTTATGCCTGACGCCTGACGGTTCATGCTTCTGTCACCGTTACCGTGACTCGATCCCATCCATTCCACAGAAACCCGCTTGGATTCCACGGACTCGTGGCCGGCTGCACGTCTCCGCGCTCATCGGTCGCACGACAGAGAATAGGGAACGTTCCGGCTGTCTTCGCGTTCCAGATCAATTGCCATTGTCTCCAGGCGTACGGTTGATCCTCGCCGACCAAGCGAGCCGGCTCCCAGGTTTTTCCCTCGTCGATCGACACCTCGACCTTCACCACCTTCGCCTCACCGCTCCAGGCCACACCTTGAATCGTGATGGAACCTGCCTTCACGGTTTCACCCTCTTGCGGCGCAGCAACAAGTGACTTCACGATCATCTTTTCCACCGGTGTCGATGGTCCGCTCGAGGATGTGCCGGGTTCCACAGGCCTTGTCGGCACGCGATAGGCAGTTTGCATGTAATACCCCTTTGCCTCCTCCGTCTGGACCGTAATATCGGTCAACCACTTCGTGCATGAATCCGCCATCCACCCCGGCGTGATCACCCTGAGCGGCGCCCCATGCAACAGCGGCAGGGGGCGCCCGTTCATCTCGTAGGCGAGAATCGTGTCCGGATGAAGCGCCTTGTTAAGCGGGATGCTGCGGACGAACAGCGGCACTGAGTCGACGACCGGTCGATCAGCTCCTAGGAACTGCACGTGATGCGCCTGCTCCTTTATTCCTGCCTGCCCAAGCACATCGTGTAACCGCACACCAGTCCATTGCGCATTCCCGACGGCCCCGCGATCCCATTGCACTCCTGGAACTTTGGGACGATGATGAGCACGGCCGTTACCGCTACATTGAACCACTGCCGTGATGGTTACAGATTCCATGTGACGTAAATCTTTCAGCGTGAACTCGCGTGATTGCTCGACCAAGCCACCCACCCGTAATCTCCAATTGGCCTGGGAGATAGCCTCGGGCGGCGGCGGCCCGAAATGACTCCGGACGAAGAAACGGGAAGTCGGGGTTAGAAATGAGGTGAACTCGCGAACCGGTGTTTCGGCGTCGAGTGGATGTGTGACCCTGACGGTGAGAGATGCGGTCTCCCTCGTCCCGGCGCTTTCGTTGCCGGCATTGGCTGAACGGTGAAGGTTCGGCATGACCAAGCCAAGCCCGAGACCTTGAAGCAGCGTCTTGAGCATCGATCGGCGCGACGTTGGTGCGGCAGATCCTGTGGCGTTCATGAACGCGTCACCGTATTGTTCTGAGGATTTAAATGGATCGCGACGGTCGGCGCGACCGCAATTGATTGATGAACCGTGCAACCGTGTGCGACTTTCAACAACCGTTCCTTCTGGTCCGGCGTGAGCCGATGGGGGAGATGAATCGCGAGAGTGATTCGCCCAACCCGATGCGGATTCTCCGCCGTCTCCCACTCAGCTTCCACCGACAGGCCGTCGCGGGGGATGCCATGCCGTGCACAGAACCGCCCGACGAAATAGCCGACGCAGCTTGCGATGGAGCCGACAAAGAGTTCGACCGGACTCATTCCGGCATCCTGACCGCCGTCAACCACCGGTTGATCGGTCACCACTTTGTGGCGTCCACTGGTCACGTCATACCGTGTTCCGCTATGGAAAGCCACATGGATCGTCATGACATCTCCCTCTGCTTGGACACCCGATGGCGATGCCCCATCACCATTTTCAATAGGGCGCATCCTGGGGCCTTCCTCCCTGCGGCCAGTCCTGAACCTTCTCGCTGCGATCCGGCCGAGGCTGGCTATTGATATATGCGGCGACATCGTAGGCTTCGTCGTCGGAGAGCGCCCATCCTCTCGTGCGCGGCATATTCGCTTTGATGAACGAGGCGGCCACGCTGTTACGCGCCATCTCTGACGCAATGGTATAGGATTTTGTTCCCCACACCGGTGGCGCGATCATCGTCCCCTCCCCATCCGCTCCGTGGCAGAATACACAGCGAGTACCGAACACCTTCTTTCCGTTGACGGGATCAGGCGATCGCGCCGTTTGAATCCGCGGTACTCCCCGCCACTGGATTACGCTTCCAACCGGAACATTCTCAGATAACCAATCGATGTAGGCGACGACCGCTTGGAGTTTTGAACTATCCGGGGGGAGCGGCTTTCCGTTCAAATTCCGCTCAAAACATTCATTCACTCGGTCGGCCAAGGTCATGACACGGGCAACGCGAGCCCGGTATTCAGGATAGACGCGACTGAGCCCCACGAACGACGCCGCATTCGGGTCCAAGCCCGCGTCCAGATGACAATTCGTGCAGTTCAATTTATTTCCCACATATGCCGCAGCATAGTCCTGCGTATGGACGACGATCTGATACCCGAGGCGAATCTGCTCTCCTCGCTGATCGCCGGGAATGGTTTCAGGAGAAGGCGGGGAAAAGATCGCATCGAGCGATGACGAAGTCCGTCTCGCGGGAAATTCCTCGCGCCGGGAGGCATTCTGTGAGTCCACACAGCCATTGAGAAGTACTGCGAGCGTGAAGACCAGGATCCCTGTGAGACGGTTCATTCTTGAGCCTTTCGTCACGGAACACAATTACTCACGATGGCGTCGCAATGAACGTAGGCCTCTGCCCTCGGGATAGAGACGATGCTGCACGTTGGTCACCTTGCCTGCCTACACAGTGGTATCCGCTTCGCATCCGTAAATGACGTCGCTGATGATTCCCTTCGATCCGGCACAAGTTCGATCACGGGCCCCCACGTGCTGCCCACAGAGGAAGACTGTTTCTCCGCCTTATGTCACGTGTTGCGCAGGAGGCCCGGCGCTGGCAAGGAAATCCGCTTCTACCATTTCAACTACCGCCTGTTGCGTTACCACAGGCTCCGGCGGTGGGGGTGGATGGCAGGCGGAGAGCCCGACCAGGCTGATCCCAGCGGCAACGATCAGGCCAGCTCCGTTCATACTTGCAATCCTCCCTTAGACCTTGCGCAGGGTATTCGTTGGGCAGGTATTGAAGCCCAACAAGGCCCAAGCAGGACAATAACCGATCGCTCCGGTGACCAAGGCGATCGTCCCGACCACGAGTAGTACAGTCCTCGCCACGACCGGCAATCCCACGAACGCCCCGACCCCCAGGAGTACGATTCCCAACACGATCCGAATCGGCCGCTCAATTCCTCCAACGTTGCATTTCATGGCGTTTCCTCCTTCGATGTGATGCTATCAGCCTACGGCTTTCAGCCATCAGCCTCCTGGTTAGAAATCTGTCGTCTGATAAATATGATTCATCGCCAGAGCAATGGATTCAGCTTTTTCGAGTCGTCGGCTCCGCTCATCTACATCACAGGCTTGTGCTAACAGCTGAACGCTCACGGTCGACAGCTAATGTTCTTTCAAGGTCCTGATGTAGGCCAGCACATCCCAAATCTCATCGTCCGACAGGGAGTATTTCCAAGCCCCCATAGCCGTGTTCGCTTTGCCATCGTGAATGCGCTTGAAGAGACTGGCATCCAGTCGGTTCTGTACACCATCCGACGTGAGGTCAGCCGGAGGCGGGGTGAGTTTGATACCCATTGCGCCCTTTCCATCGATCCCATGGCAACGGATGCAGGTATTGGCATAGATTTCCCGGCCGCTCACCGCATCTCGCTCTTTTGCAGAGACGGGGAGGTCCTTCAACCCTGGTCCTCCGGCAAACCCAAGACCCGCCATTCCAAACACCACACAGATAAGAACCATCGTGCGTCGCATTATTGAAGACCTCCCTGGCTGAACCTCATTGGCAGCAGTTGCGAGCGATATGCCACGGTCAGGCAGAAGGAAAGGTGAAAGAACATCAACTACACCAATCGGTTAGAAGCCATGACCACACCAGATGAGGAGAGAGCAGATGAAAGGTGGCGAGAAAGACCCCAGCCGAAAAACTACGACTGATGCAAGATGCCACAGATGAGATTTTCTTCTTTATCGTTCCCTATGGGCTATTCGCCATTTGCCGAAATAGCTGGGTCAGCGTCCAGATCAGGAACAAGCCATACACCGATCCGAAGAACCATGGGAAGCTGACAGCCCGATGCCCCCACCATTGCCGATGTTGGCGGAAAGCCCAGTTCGGTTGAAATACCGGAGGCTCGTTGCCTGGATCTTCAATAGCCTGCCTGGTTTCATGCAGTTGATGGAGGCTCATTAAAAGTTTTTGTGCACGCCAGCCCGGGCGTCGTTCTATTCCTCGAAGTTCCCATTCCCATAGGGCATTCTGGCCCGAAAAACGGCCGAGCACGATCGCCATTTGGAGTGACAAGAGAATCCCGAAGATGCAGAGGAGCAGGATCAGGAGCGTGAACGGCAGCGCCAATGATTCCCGTGAGACGAGTAGCCCGATGACGGCGACAAAAATCGAGTTGGCCGTCAAGTAATCGGACAGCATTGAGTGATAATCCCGCACACCGGACGTCCAGAGCGTCAGGAGATGGTGGTACGTCTGGTCGAGATTCGACTCCGCCTGAGCTTCACGATCGGTCATCGGTTCCCTCTCCGAACTCAGCCGAGCCGCAGATATTCACCAACCAGTCGGTAGGCATTGTGCAGGTACTGTGCCAGCATGCGCTGAGAATTGAAGAATGCGCCGTTCAACGCGATCGTATGGCGCATGATCTCCATGAAGCGCTCGCGGCCCTGATAAAAACACGGGACAACCTTCTGTTCGAGTTTTCGATAGAGTTCCGCCGCGTGTTTGGTATCCAGGTCACCACTCGATTCGGACGAGTCGACTCGGTCACCGATCGACCAGCCGGTTATGTCTTCTACGTGACCCTCAATCCACCAGCCGTCGAGTACACTGAGGCTCGGAACTCCGTTCATCGCTGCCTTCATCCCGCTGGTTCCCGACGCCTCCATCGGAGGAAGCGGCGTGTTGAGCCATACATCGACACCGGAACACAACAGCTTGGCCAGGCTCATGTCATAGTTGCTGAGGTAGGACACGGGGATGAAGCCCCGGAGCGCAGCGCTGATCTCAACAATATGATGGACCAGTTGCTTGCCGACCTGATCGCGCGGATGGGCCTTCCCGGCGAACACGAGTTGGAACCGCCCAATCCGTTGGGCGATGGCCTTGAGTCGTTCGACATCCCGGACAATCAGATCCACGCGCTTATAGGCGGTTGCCCGTCGCGCGAAGCCGATGGTCAGGACGTCGTGCTCGAACCCCGCATTTGTTTCTCGATTTACATACTCGATCAAGGCGCCTTTCGCTTCGAGATGAGCCTCCCAGATCTCCGACGCAGGAATACTGATGGCATAGCGGAGCGAGAGTTGATCGCGGCGCCAATCCGGAAGATGTCGATCGTAAAGGTGTTGAAACGAGGGGGCTGCCCATGTCGCTACATGGACACCATTGGTGATGGAGTGAATCGGATAGCCGGGGAAATGGTTGTGCGACACCTCGCCGTGCTTCATCGCTACTCCGTTGACGTAGCGGGAACCACGCAACGCAAGCTTGGTCATGTTGAGTTGATTATCCTGCCCACAGGCCTGGAGCCAGCCACAGCGGCGCGGGCCAAGCACACGGCGGGCCAGGTCATCGGGAAATTGGTCGTGTCCGGTCGGTACCGGCGTATGGGTGGTGAAGACACATCGTTCGCGCGCCGCCTCGATGAGATCGCTTGGAACCACGTCACCCTGGGCACGAGATGCCAGCATGTCTTCCAGCAATGCCAGCACGAGCAAGGCGGCATGCCCTTCATTCAGATGAAACCGTCGTACATCGGCGTATCCCAGCGCCTTGAGCAGGCGATAACCGCCAAATCCCAGGACCACCTCCTGACAGAGTCGATAATGATCGTCTCCCCCATACAACACGTCCGTCAATGTCCGATCCCACGATTGATTGTCGCTCACGTCCGTGTCGAGGAAATACACGGGCACATCGCCTCCAGACTCACCCTTGACGCGGCAGGTCCAGGCCCGGACCTGCACAAGACGATCTTCAATCTCCACTGTCACACGATGATCCACCGGCTTCAAAAAATCATTGATCGGCCAGGCAACCGGCTCTTCGGTCTGCCAGCCTTGTGTATCGAGACGCTGATAGAAATAGCCACGCCGGTGGACCAGTGAGACAGCCACCATCGGGATGTCCAAATCTGCGGCGGACCGGATCGTGTCGCCGGCGAGCACGCCCAGTCCTCCTGCATAGGTCGGCATGGCAGGATCCAACCCGATTTCCATCGACAGGTACGCAACAAGGGGATTGCGCGTGGGTCTCGCCTGGTCCATGAGGTCTTTCTCAAGTCAGCGTCGCTCGAATCCAGTCTCCCAGAGCGTGGGTTATCCCCACGACGGCAATACCGATTACCACATGCTCACCGATTACCTTCCATGGGGCGATGTTCTGGGCACGGGCAAGGGCGAAGCTGAGGATCGCCAGGAGCAAGAGCCCCCATGCGACATTCATGATAATCGCCGTTGAAAGCGGGAGAAAGAACACCGGAAACACGAACGTCAGCGCGATGATCAGTTTGGCGACGAAGGTTGCGATGGTCGATTCCCAAATCTCGCTGGTGGAACCGCTATTCTTTGACTCCTCCGCAATGTGCATACCCAAGGCATCCGACATGGCATCAGCAATCGCGATTGTCAGAATACCGCCGATCACCACGGCTCGCGAGTGAGTACCCGAGTGGAGTCCTACCATCAACCCCAACGTCGTAATCACGCCGGAGGTAAGACCAAAACTCAAACCGGTTTTAAACGACGACTTCATCGAACTTTTGAGCCGGTCTTAACGCACCCGGCGCACACACGCAACCCTGAACACATGGAGAACCACCCAGGAGCTAGTATTTTTCCAGGATGGCCTTGAGGTCGCCGCCGGTGATTACCTCTCGTTCGAGCAGCACCTTTGCTCCTTCAATGAGCGCATTCTTCTTTTCAGCCAAGAGGCGCTTGACGTGTTCGTATTGGTCTTCAATGATGCGACGGATTTCACAATCAATTTCACGGGCGGTCTCCTCGGAGTAGTCACCTTTCTCCGAAGGCACCTGAATCTGCATGAACGCTGGCTGGCGTTCACGCTCCAGGGTGATCATGCCGAGCTTCTCGCTCATTCCATAGGCCTTCACCATACTCTTCGCAATGTCGGTGGCCTTCACGAGATCGTTCTGCGCGCCGGTGGACGCCTCGCCGAAGATCAACTCCTCGGCGATCCGTCCGCCGAGCAGCACTGCGATCTTCTGTTCCAGTTCGGTTTTCGTCATGAGAAATCGATCCTCCGTCGGCAGTTGGAGGGTGTACCCGAGCGCGGCGATCCCACGAGGAATGATCGAAATCTTCTGTACCGTATCGGCTCCCGGGAGTGACAAGGCCACGATCGCGTGGCCGGTCTCATGGTAGGCGACCCGTTCCTTCTCCATCTTGTTCAGGACACGATTCTTCTTCTCCAGACCGGCGATCACGCGCTCGACCGCCTCTTGTAATTCGGACAGCCCCACTTGGTCTCTTCCCCGCCGGACCGCCAACAGCGCAGCCTCGTTGATGACGTTCGCGAGATCGGCGCCGGAGAACCCAGGTGTCATCGCTGCGATGGTCTCCAGATCGGTGTCCGACGCGAGCGTGACTTGCTTGGCATGAACCCGCAGAATGGCCAGACGACCGATCTTGTCCGGACGATCAACGAGCACGTGTCGATCGAACCGGCCAGCCCGTAACAGCGCCGGGTCCAAAATTTCAGGTCGATTGGTAGCGGCCATGAGGATCACGCCGGTGCGGGGATCGAATCCGTCCATTTCCACCAGCAATTGATTCAACGTCTGCTCCCGCTCTTCGTGAGCCATCGGCCCCATCCCACGCGCTTTGCCCAACGCGTCCAGCTCATCGATAAAGATAATGCAAGGGGCTCTGCCCTTCGCCTGCTCGAACAGATCCCGCACTCGGGCCGCGCCGACTCCCACGAACATCTCCACGAATTCCGACCCGCTGATGCTGAAAAACGGCACGGCGGCTTCGCCTGCCACAGCCCGGGCCAGTAGCGTTTTTCCTGTTCCCGGTGGACCGACCAATAAGATTCCCTTGGGGATCTTTCCGCCGAGTTTTGTAAACTTCTCGGGCGTCTTCAAGAATTCGATGACTTCGCGGAGTTCCTCCTTCGCCTCGTCCACGCCAGCCACGTCGGCGAAGGTTACCTTGATGTCCTTCTCCATATAGATCTTGGCCTTGGACTGCCCCACTCGCATGAAGCCACCCTGGGCCTGGCCCAACCGTTGAAAGATAAAGTACCAGATCCCGATGAACACGACGACCGGCAGCAGCCAGGACAGCACATCGCGGAAAAACGTGCTCTCAATCACGCCGGTGACCTTGACGCCATGGGCCGTCAGATCCCTCGTCAGATCCGGATCTTCAACCCGGACAGAAGTAAATAATTTCTCCTCCTTCGTCTCCCCTTCCGGCTTTAGCTTGCCGGATACTTTCTGAGCGGTCACTGACACTTCCGCCACTTTGCCGGATGCAACCAGCGCCTTGAATTCGCTGTACGGCAGTTCCTCAACCTTCTGGACCGCATGAATAAAATCGTGGACGAGAATGACCGCCCAGATCGCGAGGAAGATGTACCAGATGGAGAATGAAATTTTTTTGTTCATGGCCACACTCCGTTACTCAAACTGTCGCCGGAACTGCCACATGCCGAATCCGAACAGCCCGCTCCCGAGCAATGCCATCGCGAGGACTGAGTCCCACAGGATGCTCAAACCAACCCCCTTCAACAGAATGCCGTGTGCAATCTCGATGAAATATCGGAGCGGCGACAAGATCATGAGGTCCTGGGCCCACGCCGGCATGGCTTCCATCGGTGCCACGAGGCCTGACAGCAACAACATGGGAGCGACCACGAGCAACGTCATCATCCCCACCTGCGCCTGATTCCTCGTCAATGTCGCGGCAGCCAAGCCCATGCCGGCAGTGGTAAAGACGAACAGGGCCGTGAGGCCGAAGAACAACACGACGCTTCCTTTGATCGGCACCCCGAACGCAGGCCGCATCACTCCGAACAACGCGACCGCCGTGGCACACAGGATCACCACCGTCATGGCCAAAACCTTTGGTAACATGATCTGAAACGGCGTCAACGGAGAGACCAGGAGTTGCTCTACAGTACCCCGTTCCTTTTCGCGAACCATAGCGGCCGCGGGAAGCAGAATCGCAAAGATCGTGATCTGGCGGAGGAGATGCGAGATAGACTCGAACCAGGTGTCCTTCTGGTCCGGATTGTACCAGACTCGATGTTCGCTCATGATCACCGGAAGATTCTGTGACGACTCCTCTGTGTCCGCGACTCGCACCAGCGCGGTTTCCTGTCCGAACTGTGCGACGATGCGCGCAGCATAGCTCGCAGCGGAGAGACCTTGCGGCGAGTTGGTCGTGTCGACTAACAGCTGCACTGCCGTGGGCTCACCTCTCCCGAGCTGCTCATGAAACCGCGGTGGGATCTCCAAGACCGCCATCGCCTTGCCCTGGTCCAGCCAGCGAAGACCTTCTTGAGGATCAGCGATCTCACCTTCCAGACGGAAGAAGGGGGCCTGGAACTTGTGAATGAGTTCGCGCGACGAGAAGCTGTGGTCGGCATCCCGCACCAGAAGGGTGGCATTCTGCAGTTGTGACCGGATGCCGTTGCCAGTGAGGTATACGGCCAGCGTGAAAGAGTACACGAGGAGCACCCCGATCGGGATATCTCGGGACAACTGAAGCATCTCTTTTCGAGTCATCACGAGCAAACGACGCCACCACACGATGGCGCGTTGTGACCGGGTTTCCAACACAGACTTCATGATCGCGGTCTCTTTGTAAAGAGCTGATGCCCCGCGATCCGCAAAATGGCGGCGTACACAGCCAGGGCCAACACGTCCATCCAAAGCACCTCGAGACCTACCCCTTTGAGAAACGCTCCGCGGACGATGTTGGTGTAGTACATCCCTGGAAACAGATGGGCCTGGATCTGTGAGCCGGAACTAAGGGAGGAGACGGGAACGATCAGGCCGGAATACAGGACTGTCGGGATAATACTCACAATCATTGTGACGATCAGGGCGGCTATCTGAGTGCGCACCAGGAGAGACACGAGCAGGCCGATACCGGTACTGCTGAGGACAAACACCAACGAGGCGGCGAGAAAGAATGGCACGCTGCCCTTAAACGGCACTTCGAACCATTGAGTGGCGATGATCCATAGGACCCCGGCATTCACCGAGGAGATCGCCACATAAGGGAGTAGCTTGCCAGCGAGAAATTCGAATCGGGTGACGGTTGAGCTGTAAATATTGTAAATGGAACCCGTTTCTTTCTCTCGGACGACCCCCAGCGCAGTCATCAAGGGGGACGAGACCATCAAGGTAAACATGATGAGCGCCGGCACCATTGACCAGGTGCTCCGAACTTCTTCGTTATACAGATATCGTACCTCCAGCCTGATGGGCCGCACCTGGTCCTCGGCCTGTTCAACCGAAATCCCATTCCGGCGGGAGATATAGTCGACCAGTCGCTCTTCGCTGAAGGCGCCATTGATGGCGATGACATAGCCTTTGACGATATCCGTCCGGAGCGGAAACGTCCCATCAATAAGCGTCTGAATCCCGACCGATTGGCCCCTGAGCAACCATTCTTCGAATTTCTCAGGGACGATGATGGCGACCCTGATCCTGCCACTCTGGAGCAGGGCACCGGCCTCATTCTCACTCGGGATATAGCCCCGAAAACTAAAGTAACGCGACTCGGTAAAACGAGACAGAAAATCACGGCTCAGGGCACTATGATCGCGATCGACCACGGCGAACGGGATATTCTCAACATCCTGCACAAGCCCATAGCCGAAGACGAGCATCCATAAGATTGGCAGGAAGAAAGCGAGAAGAACAAAGATCCGGTCCCGAATGGTCTCACGCCATTCCTTCCACGCAACGGTTGCGATACGCCCGAGGTTCATGCAGCCACCTCTTTGGCTGCCTGTCGTTCCTGTCGCTCGAGTTCCATGACGCGATGGACAAAAACGTCTTCCAGACTCAGTGGACGCACCGCGATGGTCTGAACATGAACAGCCGAGGAGGAGAGCGTTTCCCGGAGCCGAACTTCGTCGTGAGAGGGATCCTGCGACAGCAGATGAATCCTGGTTCCAAACAGAGCAGCCCCAAGGAAACCCTCCTGCGTGAGTCGTCGGAGGGCGTCGCCTGGTCGATCCGTGGTGACTTCGAGGAGACGACCTGCCTCACGCGCAACCTGGTCTTTCATAGAGGCAGGAGATCCTTCAGCCACGATGCGGCCCGCATACATCAACGCGAGGTGGTCGCAATGCTCGGCTTCGCTCATATAGTGAGTGGTAATCAGAATCGCCACACCCTCCTCGCGAGCCAGGCGTGACAGAATGTCCCAAAATTGACGGCGTCCGATCGGATCGACGCCGGATGTCGGTTCGTCGAGAAAGAGCACGCGTGGTCGGTGAACCAATGCACAGCCCAACGCCAGTCGTTGGCGAACACCCATCGGCAATCGACCGGTCAGACTCGATTCATATCCTTTCAATCCCGCCATCGACACAATCCATGCCAACCGTCCATTGGTCGCTCTACGATCGAGCCCATAGATTCCGGCAAAGAGCCGGATGTTCTCCTCCACAGTCAGGTCCAGGTACAGCGAAAAAGCTTGGGACATGTAGCCGATCCGTTCCTTGATCGTCTCTCCCGCGGTTTTCATATCGGCCCCGGCTACCCATCCTTCTCCTTCAGTCGGGGGCATGATACCGTTCAGCATCTTGATCACAGTCGTTTTTCCCGCACCGTTTGCGCCGAGCAGTCCAAAGATTTCTCCGGGCTTGACCTGAAAGCTGACGCGATCCACCGCGCGAAATCGTCCAAAGTCACGAACGAGTTCCCTTGCTTCGATGGCAAGTCCCGAGTTCGGGAGCTGGCCCGGCGTCGCTGGTAATGTGGGAATTTCCTGTTCCGTGGCCTGCCGGAGCAACAGCGCCACGAACACATCTTCCAGCTCCGGCTCGCTCACATGCATCTCTTCCGGCTTTATATCACCAAGGCTCGCCTCGAGACTCTTCACCGCTTGGGCATGGTCGGTCTCCTCTGTGAACACATGCAGCTTGGAACCCAACGGCTCAACCTGCCTGTATTTCGGCTTCAGCCTGGCGACTGCTTCCATCTGACGATCCGTTTCGAACGTCAAGATCGATCCGGGAACCTTCGTCTGCACTTCCGCTGGGGTTCCTGCAGCCAAGACCATCCCATGAGAGAGAAATGACAAGCGATGAAACCGCGCGGCCTCATCCATATAGGCAGTCGAGACAAGAGCGGTCATGCCTTTTGCGTGAATGAGATCTGCCAGGATCGCCCAGAAGTCACGGCGCGACACCGGATCGACTCCTGTCGTCGGCTCGTCCAAAATCGCGAGTTCCGGCTCGTGAATGAGAGTGCAGATCAGCCCGAGCTTCTGTTTCATTCCGCCGGACAGATTCTTCATGGCTCGATTTCGAAATTTGTCGAGCCTCGTTATGGCGAGAAGTCGGGCCTTCCGCTCGGCCAATTCGTGCTCAGATACCAGCCTGAGTCTGGCAAAGAAATCGATGTTCTCCTCGACTGAGAGGTCAGGATACAAATTCAGTCCAAGACCTTGTGGCAGGAAACCAATTCGCGGCTTCACTCGCTCAGCAGCGCGCTCAGAATCAACCAGGGTCCCGAACACCCCCACTTCGCCACCGTCATAGGTCAAGACGCCCGCGATCGCCTTCATCAGACTGCTCTTGCCGGCACCGTCCGGGCCGATCAGGCCGTAGATCTCACCTTTCTGGATCATAAGATCCACACCATCCACCGCCACATGCTTTTTGTAGCGCTTCACGAAACGTTCAACTTTGACTATCGGCTGGTCATTGTTGAGCATCTATTCCTTCCTTCTTCAGCTATCAGCCGTCAGTAATCAGCTCAACCCTCTCCTAGCCTCCCCCTAGTAGGGAGAGGGAAGGGTGGGGGGCTGCTCATCGTTTCGGTTTCACCCACGCCACATCGTCCTTCCAGCGAATGACTGCATCGGCCGGCAGACCGGGGGTCAGTTGATGATCCGGATTCTCTTTCACATAGAGCTTCAACGCGTAAATGAGCTTCACGCGCTCGTCCGGGGTTTGAATCTCTTTGGGCGTGAACTCCGCCTTTGAGGCGATGTATCGCACCGTTGCATCAAACGGCCGATCGGGGAACGCATCGGTGTAAATACGAGCCGGCAGATTCAACCGAATTTTTCCGATTTGGTTTTCCGGCACATAGACTTTGAGGTACAGCCGGTCCAGATCCACAACTTCATACAGTGGCGCCCCGGCGGTGACGACTTCGCCGATATCCACCATTCGCGTCGTAATGGTTCCGTTGGCCGGTGCACGAATCGTGAGATCGGCCAGCACGCTCTCTGCTTCATTCAATACCGCTTCGAGTTGATCCCGCTGACGTTCCAGCGCGGCGACCTCATCCTCCTTGGCGCGAATCCGTTTCCACCCCAATTCCGCTTGCGCCAGCTCCTTCGTCGCTTTCTCGAGCGTCGACCGTGCCACCGCCACTTCGCTCTTCGCCACGTTCCATCGGGCAAGTGCTTGATCGTACTGTTGCTGCGTCACTGCCTGCTCGGGGAGCAGGTTGCGGAAGCGCTGCTCATCCAGGCTGGCTTCCCGCTCGACGGTCTTCGCCTTCTCCAGCCCCGCTCGGGCTTCATCGACGTGGGACTGGGCCGACTCGATCGCTAAGGGCACGTCCAGGTTGAGGACAGCCAGAGCGGTATGCGCCGCCTGCACTTGCGCCTCGAGTGCCTCCCACCCGTGCAGGGCTTGATCAACCCTGGCACGGGTCTGGACGTCGTCAATTCGAATCATAACCTGCCCTGCTGTGACGGTGTCACCTTCGCGGACAAGCAGTTCCTGAATACGCCCGGGAAATTTACTGGCAATGGTCAGGTGATCGCCTTCGATGCGTCCGTTGGCCTGAATCAACCCTTCCGGCAATCCGCGATTCCAGAAACCAGCACCCACGGCCAAATAGCCCCCGGCAAGCAAGGCAACCAGTCCGGCGACAACCAGGCCACCGCGCTTGGGAATCCTCATTTCAAACCAACCTGCGGGGCATTGATGTTCCCCAATTACAACACCGTGTCAGAGGCTGCAAGGAGAGGGCCGTGCAGAACAGTTTCATTAGCCTAGAATCTGGGCAGGAATAATATCAACGATTCGAGGCTGAAGCTATGGAGAAGGAACAGAACCGAGGTGAGCCCCGCCCCAGTGGTTAAACGACGCTGTTGCAAAAGGCAACAGAATGAACCGGGCTAGGACCGCACAAAGATGACGGCGACAAAGAGCACTCCCAGCGCGACAGCCAAGGCAAGCCGTGGAACCCAGCGGGAGGCTCTCATAAAGATCTGTTCCCCCACGGTCCGAACACGAGCCGGTATTGTACTGTTCCGACTGACAAGCGGTCCAAGCAAGAGATCGTGCAAGAAGGTGAGCAGAAGGAGAACCACGACAAGGGCCGCCTTGAAGAGAAAAACTGGTGGCCACTGCGTCATGTCTATGCTGGAAATTCCTCTTCCACGTAGGAGCACCGGTCCCGTACTGAGAAGGATACCGATCGCCAACCATACGATGAGTCGAAATCGTTGTGCGGCTGATCGAAAAAGAACCGTATACCCCGGTACCGTATTCTCCCTTCTGACAAGTGGAGCCAGCACCAACGAGAGAAACATCATCCCGCCGATCCAAACGACCGCTGCCAGGATGTGAAGCCAGATGACAACGAGCGGAAGCATCGGAAAGTCGGATACTAGGAACTCGTGGAAGTCAACGTAGTTGAATTCGACGGGATACAGAGTTGTTCTTCTTCGTTCTGAGGCAGTCGCAAGCTGGGACACCAGTCGATCTCTGCCAGAGCAGTCACCGCCTCATGGCGCTGATCGACTGACAACGCGGATCCTTCCTGCGTTATGCGCAGGCACGGTGTACACACGAACTGGCAGGGCACCGGGCAAGATTGGTGTTCGCATCCCACGAGGGTGTTGAAGAGAACAGCCTTCTCCTGGCAATAGCGCTTCGAAGCCGTTATTGCAAGACTGCCACGATAGCAGTCGAGGCGTTGCCAGAGCTTCGTCAGGCTGGAGATCGGTTTGGAATTGACGCTGGCCCATGCTCCCTCGATGTGAATTGCCGCACCAATCAGTTGCACGGCAAGATCGATCCCCGTGGGCAGCGAAGGGAAAATCGCGACACTCATTCGCTCTTTATTCATCCATTCCGTCGTGAACGTCGGCGCGCGCTGAGCGAGGCCCAGCGCACTGGGTTCCGGCTCGGTGCCGCGATGAGGAATGTGAACAACCAGATTCAAGACTGCACCTTTTGTCACGTGGCGAGACTCCTACACCGATCTGACACAGAGGTGTTTCGAGCTAGAACGAAATGCCCACATACGGGCCGACCTGCCCATAGCTATTGTTCGTGTTGGTCATGTTGGCCATGAGGTGATACCGACCTTCCAGTCCAAGCTTGAAAGCCTTCCATACTTCGTATTCGACGCCGACCCCGAACTCGACACCCACATCCAAATACTGCGTCTGGTTAGAGGGAGGGCTGATGACCATGATGTCCAACCCGATGGGAATGATCCAGGGTCTGAGCGGGCTCCCTTCCATGAACTTAATCTTGGGGGCCACGTCGATCGTCACCGACGTCAGCTGAGTTTTTGCTGGACAGCCGCCGGCTGCTGCTGTCACACCGCCGCAAACGGTGGACGACCCGATCCGATTGAACTGGAGTCCGATCTCGCCCAAGGCCCAGGTCTTATCCATCGCCCCCCAGATATTCTTCGACAGCACCAGATCCAACCCAGCCCCGACGTACCAGCCGGTGCTGTCGTTGTTTTGGTTACATGTGGTAGAAGGGCCAAGGCCGCAATCGGTGAAGAATCCGCCTCCCCGGTTGCTGTTGAATCCCACGAACCCGCCCCTGAAAAATACTTGATTTCCGGTGCCTTCTTCAGCCAAGGCCGGCCAGGCACCACAAACAGCGAGCCCCGCGACGATCACAACTGCGACAGACCACACTCCAATGTTCGACCATGTTTTCCCGATCTGCATGATGTCCCCCTCCCTGGGCAATGATCGGAAGAGCTGCCTCCTCTTCCGACGGCTTCGCTGAGTTGCGCTCGCCGGCCCGAGACATCAGCAAGTTGAAGAGTCGAGTCATCGAAACACGTAAAGCGATAGCTATCAGCCACTAGCTGTCAGCCTTCAGCCACCCCCACCCTTCCTCCCCCTAGTAGGGGGAGGCCAGGAGGGGGTTGATCGACTTGCTGACTGCTGATAGTTGATAGGTATCATTCATAGATCGCGCGCATCGGAAGCCCATCCAATTGATCTTCGTGTTTGGATCGGTTCCATTCCGCATGGCGACGCGCATGGTTGTCGTGCTGTCCATCCAGCCGCCGCCACGGAACGCCTTCTGGGTTCCCGTCTCCGGACCTTTCGGATTGCGTTCCGGCGCCGTCGCGTAATAATCCTTGTCGTACCAGTCGGCCACCCATTCAGCCACGTTGCCGATCGTCTGATAAAGCCCGTAGGGACTCACGGCCTTGTCGTACTTATCGACGGAGATGATTGGCGGATACAGCAGCAGCCGCTCCGGACGATCCCGCACAGGACCGGAGAGGCCGGTCCTTCCGAAGTTCGCCCTGCTCGGCCCGGCATATTCATTGCCCCACGGATAGAGCCGACCATCTGTCCCACGCGCCGCCTTCTCCCATTCCGCTTCCGTCGGCAACCGCTTGCCTTCCCATTTGCAAAAGGCATCGGCGTCGTACCAGCTGACGTGCATGATGGGATGATGTGCCATGGCTTCCTGGAAATTCCCGCCGTCGTATCGCCAATCTAATTGGGGATTCCGATTCGTCGCGAGGACAAACCGGAGATACTCCAATGCCGTCACTTCATACTTGCCGATCTCGAATGCATCCAGATAGACGCGCCGTTGCGGGGTCTCGCCACGATACGCGAGTCGGTCCGTTTTCTTGTCGCTGCCCATGATGAACTCACCGGCCGGCACCAGCACCATCTCGTCTTTGGCCTTCCAGGTGGCGACACGTTCCGCGGCGATCTTTTTCCCTGCCTCCGTCCATTCCACCTCCACCACGATGTCTTGGGTATTCAGCCCCCAGGCCAGGCGAGACAGGGCAAACAACGCAGCTGCAATCAGCAGTGTGTTGACGACCCAGTCCCACTTCCGAAACCTCTGTATGTCTTTACCTTCCACACTTTGGTCTCCTCCTTCTTAAGCTTTCAGCGATCAGCCTTCAGCTGTCAGTAACTTATGGAGTTTTCGTGAGCTGATAGCTGATCGCTGATGGCTGAGAGCTTGTTCCAGACTTTGCGCAACGAAAGCCGGTGAGATAGCTCTTCCGATCCGGTTCGCCGCCGTTGCGCCCGGCAGAGCGAGCCACCTCCGGATCCTCATTCCATGAGCCTCCACGGAAGACTTTGATGTCGCCCGATTCAGGTCCCCTAGGGTTCTCATTGTTGCCCTTCCGGTAGTATTCCGGATCGAACCAATCCGCCACCCATTCACTCACGTTGCCTGCCATTTGGTAGACGCCGTAAGGACTCACGCCCTTGTCATACCGGTTGATATTCGCGAGCGGCGGATACTTGAAGCCGCGTTTGGACCCCGAATGGGCGATGTTGCTCTTGATCCATCCAGCCGGTTCGTCGCCCCAGGGAAAGATCCGGCCATCCACACCCCGCGCCGCTTTTTCCCATTCCGCTTCGGTAGGCAATCGTTTGCCCGCCCAGCGGCAGTAGGCCTCTGCCTCGTACCAGCTCACGTTAATGACCGGATGGAGAGCCGCCTTTTCAGGAAACGGACTTTCCCGCCAAAATGGCGGCCAGTCCACCCCTGTAGCCAGCACGAAGCGCAGATAATCCACGTTCGACACTTCGTACTGATCGATTTGAAACGCATCGAGATACACGTTGTGTTGCGGCAGTTCTTGCGGACCAGCTGCACGGTCTACGCTCAGATCGCTGCCCATCAAAAACCAACCGGCCGGCACCGTCACCATCCCTTGCGGTGTGTCCATTGCCGCCAGCCGTTCCGGTCCATCCAGCGGTGTCCACAGTGGCGGCTGCTTTGAAGACTCATGATTGGCCAGTGCAAGGCTGCATAGGACCAGGCTAGAGGCAAGGGGCAAGAGGCAGAGAAGTACGCAAGTGGCACGAGGCACGAGGCGAGGGGAATACTTCCTCTGAATAGCAATGCCCTTTCTTCTCCGAACCATCTCCTATCCTCTCGCCACTAGCCCCTCGCCAATGCTTCGCCTCACGCCTTACGTTTCACCCTTCGACTTGCTCAGGGTGACCCCGAGCCCCGTCGAGGGGTCACGCCTCACGTTAGTGGTGTTCCTGCTTCTTGATCATCGGATCGATTTCCTTCTTCGTTTCCTCAGGCACGTTGTAGCGAACGTAGGCATGCTCCAGCACCTCATTGGCATAGAGCCGCCCGGTCGGGGCCGGAACGACGATATTGGCCTCCACCGTCCCCTTCGGACCGATGGTGACGGTTTGCTCTATCGCGCTACGGATATAGGGATGCCAGACGACCAGCTTATAGGTGCCCGGCGGCACATCGGTCATGGTGAACCGGCCCTGTTGGTCCGTCTTGGCAAAGTAGGGATTGCTCACGGCCACGCCCCAGCTCTCCATGTACGCGTGAAAACCGCATTGCATGACGAAGGTCTGCCGGCCCTTGCTGAGATTGACCAATTGCTTCATCGGCGCGCCGGCCATGTGCTTGTGGTACATCGCGGCATCGCTGCGATCCTTGAGGTTCCTCGGGTGCTGCGGATTCATCGGCAGCGGCACGTTGAACAGCACTCGCGGCCCCAGATGCGACGTTTCATACGCTTGAATGTCGTGCATCACAGGGTCCATGTTGACTACCGTCACCGTTTGATCGTCCCGCACGATCGTCGTAAAGGGGACGAAGAGACAGTCTTTCGCTTCAATTTTCGGCACGCCTGTTTCGTCGAAGGGTTTGCCCTTGTCAATTCCATCCAGATAGACCACCACTTCGCGAAACTCAGCCTCAGGCCCGACCTGGAACGGTTGCAGAATGCGCCAGCCCTGCCCGTCTGAAATCCGGCCGCAGTAGTAGGGATCGGGCAGCGTCAAGAGATTGTATCCCTTCGGCTTTGGGACTACGCCCTCGAGCTTCACGGTACCCATGAGAGTCCCACCATCCGAAACCGTAATTTCCTCATAGGCCCAGACAGTCTCGGCAAGCCACCCGATGATCAGCACACCGAGAATTGTGTTCAGTATCTTCAGTTTCTTCATTATCTTCATTATCTTCATTGTTGTTCCGGCCTCCTCGATTTTGGCTCTCAGCAATCAGCCCTCAGCAGTCAGCCGAAACTAATAGCTGAAAGCTGACTGCTCATGCCTCCTTTTTATAAGAACACGGGGGAGCTACACATCGCGCGCAGCTCCCCCGTATCGACGACGACTATTCCGCGGTCGACTACTTCATCGCGGTCGGAATAGCTTGGGGCTCAGGCTGCACATCCGCACGCTTGGCACCCATCCCCTGGATTCCGAGCGGTTGGAGCCGCGAATCGCCAACTGGCAATACCCGGAGGTAACCCCATTGCCCTGACTGCGTGTAGGGAAGCCGTTGATTGGACCACACAAAGTCTCCCACCTGACGGTACGGTCCGCCCGCACCGCCACGGATAAAGACATCCAGGGTCTCGGATCCGGCATATTCCACCACGCTGATCATGTCGGCACCCGGCATGTAGGGCTCGATTGGCCATTCATGGCCTTCGACCCCGAACATTCCGTTTTGCTCGCTGTTCGCCCCGATCACGTGGATGCGGACCGCATCACCGGCATGCGCCTCGATCAACGGCGTCACCGGATCTTCGGGCTTGTCCACTACGCAAGGCTGGAAGATCTTGCCCAACGAGCAGCCTTGTTCTTCACGGAACTTATACGGTTCGGCGCGGTAGTTGACCGACGTCAAACCGGCCACGTTCTGCACGTAGGGCATGAACGCGGTGCCAATGATGTTGTCTTCATCCTGGAAGAAGAGGGCCACATCGCGATAGTTCCGCTTACCCACGTTCTCCGGTAAGCTGCCATCCACAATGACGTCCGCTCTCCAGGAATTCTTCTGCGAAATGTCGGCCCCCGTTACGGGATCACGATACTGGGATCCCTTCGGACCGACGATGATGGCGCCGTACAATCCGTTACGCGGATTGACGACGATGTTCCCACCGTCCCACACCAGCGACGTCGTTTCCTTGTTGGAAGGATGGGCGTAGTAGGTGTAGGCACGGCTCTCACCTGGGCCGATGGTCTGATCGCCGCCGTTGTTGCCGACGTTCAGGCCCTGGCTGTCTTTCGGATCGAAGGACAATCCCGGCGCAAAGAACGACGCCCGGCTCGCCTTCATCTTGTTCTTCAGATTCACCTTGATACAATCACCCAGGTTCACACGCAGCGTGAGCGGATTTGGCGTCACGTTGCCGGCCACAGTGGTCGCTTCTTCCTCGAGCGCGTAGATCTTGCCTTCCGGCATGGTCATTTCGATCTTCCGCTCGAAGTCTACCTCGATGGCATCCGGTGCTTTCGGATTGAGCTTCATCGGGCGGTCCAACGCCACGACGTTGAAGCTTTTCACCGGAGCATCAGCCGGACACACAAAACTTGGAGTCGCCCGAATCCCGAGAGGATTCGTTCCCCGTGGGAGCGGCTGGAGGTCAGCCGTTTCTTTATCGAGCACGCGCACGATGCCCCATCCGCCCTCGGCGAAGTGCGAGCTTCGGCCGTTGAAGTGAATGTAATCGCCCGGCATGCCCTGGAATCCACCGGCCTTGGTCACGAGGTCATACCGCTCGGCGATCCCGACGTGAATCGAGTTCTTCCGATTAGCATCCGCCGCGTACCGTTCCGTGAGGAAGGTATGGCCTGAAATGGTCCAGACATGGGATTCGTTCATGAGCTGGTGCAACAGACGGAACACCATGGTGTCCCCCGTGTACGCACGGAGCAACGGCGTACCCGGGTCTCCATGGATGGCACTGCTGAACAGCTTCGACGTATCCGGATTGTTCGACAGGCGTTGGGCAAACGGCGCCGCGCGGAAGTTGAGGCCGCTGCCGGTCGTATGCGTGCCGCCGTTGATGTACTTATTCGGTGCGTTCAGAATCTTTTCCGGCATCTGGAACGACACGGTCTTGCCGGCTTCCAGTGCCACCTCGACCGGCTGCCCAGGAGGATTGCCGGCTTCGATGATGTTCACAGTATGCGGCACCGTGTCGTGGATGGAGACCATCAACTCACGGAAACTGCCGCTGACACCGGCGCCAATCGGTTCGTTGCTGTGAATGTCCGCGATCGGACCGCTCCACACTAGTTTGCCATTCCTCGGATCGTGATAGGTGGACCCGAAGGGCTCCACGATCGTCACGCCGAACCCGCCATGCGGCCAGGTCGTCGCGCCGAACGCGTGGTCGTGCCAGAACACCGTCCCCAGATCCACATCCACCCACCACCGATAGCGGACGAACTCCGGCGACACGAGGTCGTTCGCCGGATGGTTGTGCTTTAGCGGTTTGAAGAACGTGACCGTATCGCCCTTGATATCTTTGATCCGGGCGACTTCGGAACAGCTCTTATCCCGCGGGAGCGAGACCGTCGGGTCGTTGCCCTTCTCCAAGCAATCCATCCCGACCATCACCTCGGTGTTCTCGTGGAACTTCGTTGCACCGGGCGCCAGCTGGATCTTGATGGAGGTGGCTCCTGCCTTGGCACCGCCGACGATCTTCGCGACCATCGGAGCCGGCAACCCGTGTTTGGTGGGCTTGCCCCACATCGTGAACGGCCGAACCGACATTTCGTATTCCATGCCCGAGATCACGCCGTCCGAGTTCCCCGTATCGAATTGGAAGAAGTGGGGATGGATGTTGATCTTGGACGACTGGAAGTTGGTGTACTCGTCGTCGTCCCATTCGCTGGTGAGGACCAAGTCTACGCAGTCATACACGTTGGCGCGGATGACCGCTGGGAACTTGAGGTCGTCGTTGGCTCTGGTCAGACGCTCCTCTTCGTGGAGCACATAGATCAGACCGTCTTTGTCGACCATGGCCGGCTCTTTGCCCTGCTTCTTGGCCAGGGTGATCGGCATGCGGACAAAGTGGATGTTATAAAACTTCTGGTTGGCATTCTCAGGACAGAGGCTCCACCGCCCCTGCTCGCCCGGCTTGGCCGGCTCGGAAGTCCGCTCACCGTTCGCATCCTGGTGAATCGGCTCTAACCAGGGCGCGCCGCTGTGGTTCGCAGAGAACGGATTCCGCTTGCCGAAGTGGGGCTTCAACAACGGCCAAGCCATCTTGCCCGTGGTCGGGTCAAAGAGAATGGCTGGCCTGGTGCTATCATCCCACTTCGCCGCAGCGGGATACTTTGGATATTTCGCCGTGCTCTCCCGTTCGCCCACAGCCACATTGCCGTTCCACTTCCAATCCCAGACGGTGGCGTCATAGGCCATGATCTGGCCCTTTTCGTCATTCGTGTGGCCAGGCTGACCCTGAGCCGGCACCCACATTTCCACCCAATCCTTGATGTTCACAATGATGGGATCGGATTTCCAATTGGTCTTCTGGCTCTTGTCGACAATCTTGAAGGTCTTCCCGAACCAATCGACCGTCGTCCCGATCAGCTTGTCGGACGACACGCCGAGCTTCATCCGGCCCTGCCGGTCCGGCAATTCCCGCATGTCTGGCATCGTGTCGGTGTGGCCCGCGCCGACCTGTAACGTGTTATAGAACCGGCCGTAGCCCCACATGCCCGCCACATAATGGTGCGCGACATGGCAGTGGTAGAGGAATTCACCCGCCAGGTGCTGGCAGCCGCCGCCGCCGCATTCTGGCTCGAGGTCGAGCGCTTCAGACGGGCCGATGACTTCCACGTCCACGCGGTCGGACTTGGTCCGCACGACCGGATACTTCACCGGACCATCCTGACCCATCGCCCAGAGATTATTGGGCTCCGTGACCGGACTGCGTTGCCAGCGAATCGACCCGCTGTGCGGATGGTGAGAGTGAAACACTTCGGACCCACCATGCACCACACGCCACTTCACCGGTTCGCCTAAATACCCGCGCGCAATCGTGGTTGGCGGATCGCCGAAGGTATAGCCGCTGTAGGCCATCGATTCGTCTTCGAAGCCGAAATACTCATGCTGCAGATGCATCTGATCAATACCGAACGGCTCGCTACGATAGTTCAGCGCTCGTCCGCCCGGCCGATAGGCATCGGTCAATGGATCCCGCTGGGGCAAGAAGTCACCCTTCTTGTTCAATGGGCGGAAGGCTTCGTCGCCGATCTCGTGATAGAAAATCACGAATTCGCGGAAGTCCGCTCCGGACCCATTATCAATCATCACTTGCCATCCGCTCTTCGTCTCAGGCGCGGGCCCTGTTCCGAGCGCGTCAAGGTACTTCGAACCCTTCGGCTCCACGATAAACGCGCCGAAGAGGCCCAGCACCGTCAACTCACGGTCATGGCTGTAGGAATGGAACTGCCGCACCCCTTCCTGCATGTGCGGGTGGATATACCACTCAAATTCCTGCGCCTTGCCCGGAGCCACGATGGACTCCGGATTTGTCGTGGTCGCCGGCTTGCCGGTCGCGCTCACGATCATGCTGGAAGCCTGGATGAACAAGCTGCCATCCTCGCTTTCCATCTGATTGCGCAGTGTCATCTTCACGCAATCGCCCTGGTTCGCCCGAATGACCAAGGGCTGAATCATGTCGCCCTGCAACCCGGTAGAGACAGCTCCCGGATCATACCCTTCTTGGTCACGGGCAGCCTTGTTCTTCGCTTCTTCGGCCCGCACTTTCGCCATATCCTCAGTCAGGACGTACATGTAGCCGGGATAGTAATCGAGCCACCGATTCAATGTAATCTCAATGTTGATCATCGAGATGTCGTACTGTTTGGTCGGTACACCGCCCGGGCACTTGCCCCCCGACGTCAAGACCGGCTCGCCCTTGCTCGCATCCGACATGAGTAGGAAACTTGATCCGTCGCCGCCCATATATTGGTGCATCATCGATGTGTGGTTGAAGGCCCCGGACGTCTGCTGGGCCTGCGCGTCTTTCTGAGCCTGCTCCTCGAGCCGGCGCATCAGACGATTGTGCTGCATCTCCAATTTCTCGGATCGCCCCGCCCGTCCCTCAATCGCATCCTCGACCAACGTCTGACTCTTGAGGGCCTGGGCCCAGCCAGGCATCGAGACGGGAGTCGCATGCCCCTCATGGGATGCCTCTCCCGGTTCTGCCGCAAACAATCCCGGTGTCACCACCAGACTGCTCGTCAGCAGCACACTGTTCAGCATCAGCGCCAGACTGGTGCGGCGCTGCCTGCCTCTTGGTTGAAATTTAAAGGAACTCATCGTACGGCCTCCCCCTCTTGTGCCCGCCTCATTGGGCGGATGGTTGATTGACTCTTGCTCTCGGCTTTCAGCCTTAAGCTGATTGCTGAAGGCTTCTTTGCTTCCGTCGGCCTACAGTTTTAGAGCTGGTGAAGGGTCCCTTCTTGCGAAGGAGTGGGTCATTCGGAGGCCGGTCCAAAATCACCCAGACCCTCACCAGCGGAATCCATCTAGCGCAATCGACGTGCCGGAGTGGCGCATCAGAATTCGGATTGGAAATTTCCTAGCGATCACATGGAGTTAGTGGCCTGCTGCCCCTTCAGCAGGTCAACAATGGCCGGCGAAAATTTCTACGCTCTTAGACAGTCTCATGTATCCAGAGAAGAAGGACATTGAGATTTCAACGTGTTTGGTTGTCTAAACTCTTGGACAGCTCAACAACGAGATGTGGGGAAATTCGGGACAGCTGTTAATGAAATTTCGTGCTGCAAGAGGTTGCTAAGCAGACTCGTTCGGCAGATGTCACAGCTTCGTTCAGTCGCGGGAGGAATGTTGGTCATCTCGGAGCTCTGACAGGACCTTGAGAATTTCTGATGGGCGCGGTGGGCAGCCGGTAATGCGGACGTCGACTGGAATGTGCCGCTCCACTGGGCCGGTCACGGCGTAGCTGCCCTTGAACATGCCACAGTGAACCGCACAGTCACCGAGCGCGATGACAATCTTCGGGTCAGGCGTCTGGTCGTACACATCTTGTAACGCACGCTCCATATTGACGGTGACAGGACCTGTCACCACGAGCGCATCCGCATGACGTGGTGAAGCAGCGATGTGAATTCCGAATCGCTCGATGTCATAGACCGGATTTGCGAGTGCGTTCAATTCCATCTCACAGGCATTGCACGAACCGGTGTCCACTGCGCGGAATGCAAGAGATGAACGGAACGGCTTGGCTTTGGCTTGTACGTCCTGTGTCGGTGCTGCCGCGGGTAGAACGGCTTCAGGATACTGGCCCGTTACAACTCCGGTTTTGAGGCTCTTCTTGAGAATACGGAACATGATTCCTCCTCGACTGACGGCCGTGAGTTAGCAGACGTCGACTTCACGCCCATGACGATAGGCTCCTCTTATCATTTACAGGTCGTTCCCCGCATACGACAAATTGAAACTCTTATTAATGAGCGGAAAGTCCGGAATGATATTCCCCAGGACAGTCCATTGTATTGCTGGCCAGTTCACGAACGACGGGTCACGCACCTTACATCGATGAATGGCGCCCTGTTCTCCGGCCATCACCATATGTACAATTTCGCCGCGCCAGCCCTCGACTGCCGAGAGGGCCCACTCACCGGCGTTGGGCGTGCGGTCTGGTTCGACGGCGACCGGCCCTTGCGGAATCTTTTCGCGAATCTCTCTGATCAGCCGCATAGATTCATGAATCTCATCCATGCGGACCCGCATTCGCGCCCGCACGTCGCCATACCGATAAGGGACTACCTTGACCGGCAGCTCGTCGTAGGCGGCAAATGGCCGATCACGCCTGATGTCCTGATCGAGACCCGACGCTCGTCCGACAACTCCCACGACTGCATGATCCCATGCCGTGCGTTCTGTCAGGACACCGGTGGTCTCCAACCGGTCTGTCAGAGAGGCGTTGGCGGCGATGATCGATTCCAACTCTGAAAAGTCCGGTTCCATGCGATTCAGTTCGTCCACGATTTCGGCCAGCTGTTCTCTTGTGAGATCCACGGCAGCCCCACCCACCCGGTTCACCCCGCGGAGAAACCGTGAACCGCTCAGGCGGTCGTTGAGCTGCATGATGCGCTCTTTCATCCGACCGCAATGCATATGGGGCAGGGCGTAGGCCGTATCGTTACAGATCGCACCCACGTCGCCGAGATGATTGTGGAGGCGCTCCAGTTCCAGAAACAGGCTCCGGAGATAGCGTCCGCGGCGCGGCACGTCCAGATGCAAGAGCGATTCAACCGCTTGGCAATAGCCTAAACTGTGTCCGACCGTCGTGTCGCCGGACACCCTCTCAGCCAACGGAACCGCCTCGGTCAGTCTCTGTTGCTCGAACAGCTTTTCAATTCCACGATGCTTCCAGAAATGGTGCAACTCGAGTTGCATGATGGGTTCGCCTGCCACAGAAAATCGAAAATGCCCCGACTCGATGATCCCGGCATGAATGGGGCCCACCGGTACTTCAAATACCCCTTCTCCTTCGATGTGGCGGAAACGATGCTCACCCTGTTGTCGACCCAGCACATGGTCCCAGTGAAAGTCTTTCTTGAGCGGGTGTGCCCCTTTGGGCCAGTGTTCGTGCCGGATGAGACGCCGCAAATCCGGGTGTCCCTGCGGAATCAACCCGAACATGTCGCGAATCTCACGCTCGTACCACTTGGCGGCATGAATGTGGGGCGTGATGGAAGGAAACAGCCGATTGTTCCCGGCAAGCTCGGTGGACAGCAAAACCCATCGGCGGGACGACTCCAAAGTAAACAGGTAGTGCAATCCGTAAGAGTCGCGCATGGGCCGATTGTCGACAGCCCACAGCATCGTCATTCGACCACGCAGGCTCGGTTGAGTGTGGAGGTAGTGGGTGATCGACGGAATCAGGTCCTTGGGAACTGTAAAATGCGAGCAATCGATTTGCGCCGGTTCACTCTGTGCGATCGACGGAAACGCAGTCTTTAGCACATACTCACATGAACTCGCCTCTGTCATGGCCGTTGTCCTCCTTAGTGGATCAATAAAAGTCGCGTGGCCTGCTCTAAGAGTTGCTGCATGGGCTGCGGAAGGAAGAGACTGAATCCTACCAGCGCGGCAGTGAGCAACACGATTGGCAAATGGCCTAGCGTCCAGATTTCTCCTCGGATGATTCCCTCCGGCGGTGTGCCCCAGACCATTCCGGTCGTACGATAGAGCACGCCGCCGAACGCCAGAATGGCACTCAGCAAGAATACTCCGGCAAGACCCAAACGACTGAATTGATCTGACACAGCAAAGGTCACCATGCCTCCGGTGCTGCTGAGCCATTCCCCCGGAACCCCTTGTGCAGCGAGCGCTGTGATGATTTGCACTTCACTGACGACCGATGCGAATGGAGGCAGCGCCGAGAGAGCTAGTCCTGAAATCATCAACGCCATCGCGGTCCAGGGCTGCGCGATGGCCAGCCCCTGCACCTCGCCGATTTCTACTGTATGGAAGCGGCGATGAATATTGCCCGCGGCAAAAAACGCCATCGACTTGGCGAACGCATGATTCAACAGATGAAATAACCCGCCGAACGTTCCCAGTGGCCCTCCCACTCCGAATCCGATCATGGCAATTCCCATATGTTCGATACTGGAATAGGCAAACAGCCGTTTGTAGTTGTGCTGAATCAGGATAAAAAACGCGCCGGTCACCAATGAGGTAAACCCGAGCAGCGCCAGCAACCCTCCCGTGAAAGAAGATGCCACCGCGTGATCCACAATCATTCTCATACGGAGGATCGCATACACCGCAACAACTTCGAGGACACCCGCCAGCATTGCCACCACCGGCGCCGGCGCCTCGGTATACGCATCCGGCAACCAGCTATGCATGGGCACGAGCCCCACCTTGGTGCCGTAACCCACCAGCATAAAAATAAAGGCCAGGTTTAGTACGTGAGGATTCAGTCGGTCGGCAACGCGTAGCAACTGCGTGACATTCAGCGCCTCACTGACGTTACCCAGCACATGCAATGACGAGTAATACGTGAGCACGACGCCGAAGAGCGCGAGGGAAATCCCGACCGAACATAAGATGAGGTATTTCCAGCCTGCTTCCAATGAAGCACGTCGTCGCCAGAAGGCGATGAGAAAGGTCGTGGCGAGCGTCGTCGCCTCGATCGCCACCCATTGCACTCCGACACTGTTTGCGACCGTCGCGATCACCATCGACAGCAAGAACATGTGGAAGAGAAAAAAGAACAGATTGAGTCGTGTGGGCGCGATCACACCGCGTGCGACCTGGTCATCCATATAGGAGCGCATGTAGAACGAACAGGCCAGTCCGACCGCTCCGATGATGAAGAGAATGAAAACCGACAAGGCGTCGAAGTAGACCAACGATGCCAGGGCCGTGAACGGCCCATTGTTCAGGACGGTCCTGCTGATTAGGATTTCTGCCGTCACCAGCACGCCGATGCTCGTGAGATTGATCGCGTGGAGCAAGGCGGACCGGTGAACGATCAGGCTCAGCCACCCGGCGAGGAGCGGCGCAGCCAGCAAAATCACCACTTCGATCATTCCGTCGAATCCCCCCTTATTCCTTCAACACCGTGAGACGGCTGGTATCCACACTGTCAAACGCATCTTGTAAGCGGTTCGTGTAAATCCCAGCGATCAACGCCGCAATGAGCACATCGAAAAACACACCCAGCTCAACGATCAAGGGCATCCCGTAGGTGGCGGCCGTGGCCCCTAAAAATAGACCGTTCTCCATGACGAGAAAGCCCACCAGCTGGGTCACGGCCTTTTGTCTCGCGATCATCGTAAAAAAACCGATGAGCACGATCGCAAGCGCGATGGCGAGCGAATCGCGAGTGAGTACAAATCCCAGCGCGATGATCGGTTGTGTAATAAAGAAGGCCAGCATGACGAGGGCACCGCAAATTAACAGCCCGGCCGGCACGTTGACATTCATCACCAGCTCGCGCTTGACGTTGAGCCGCTCGATGACCTTTTTCAGAACCCGTGGAATGATCACCACCTTGATCAGGCCGGTCAGCCCGGCTGCGATGTAGATATGATGGTTACCGGTCAGAAAGGCCACCACTGACGCCGTCAGAGCCAGGAAGCCCGACTGCAGTGCGAATAAGTCGACACAGGCGGATAGCCGTCGCTGCGCCACGATCGCGAAGCAGGTCAATAACAACAACGCTGAGCACAAATCAACGAGTTGCGATCCAACGTGAGAAGAGATTGGCATCCGTTCAGCTCCGGAGGATGTAAAAGAACAGCAGTCCGAGCAATGCGAGGATAAAGGCAACACCCAGGAGGTCTGTCACACGGAACAACCGCAATTTAGCGAACATGCATTCCAGGGTCCCAATCAGCACCGCGAGTCCAGCGATCTTCACCACATATGCGAGAAGTCCGATTCCCATCGCGGTGGGCGTCAGCGTGGTTGCAATCCCCCAGGGCGCAAAGACATTCGCGATCAAGGAGAGAAACACCGCCAACTTCATCCCGGCCGCCCATTCGATTAAGGCGAGATACCGGCCTGAATATTCCAGAACCATCGCCTCGTGGATCATGGTCAGTTCGAGGTGCGTCGCCGGATTATCGACTGGCACCCGCCCGGTTTCCGCCAGCGCCACGATAAAGAGGGCCGCCAACGCCATCAGATGCGGCGATGGGTCGGTCACGATGCCTTCCAACAACGCGGTCTTATGGACAATGGTGCTGAGATTGGTGGAGCCTGCGGTCAATGCGATGGCAAAGATAGAGAGGATCATGGCCGGCTCTGTCAACGACGCCACGATGGCCTCCCGGCTGCCGCCCATCCCGCCGAACGCTGATCCGGCATCCAGTCCCGCAAGAATCAGGAAAAACGTCCCCAGTGCAAGGAGGTACACGAGCGCGATGATGTTTCCCGCAAAGTTCATGGGGGTTTGAGAGGTGAACGCTGGGACTAACAGGCCTGCCGACAGTGCGGAGGTAAACACAATATAGGGTGCGGCGGTAAAGATCCACGAGGTGGTGGTCGAAACCACCGGCTGCTTCCGGAAGAGCTTGGCAAGGTCTGCATAGGGCTGGAACACACCTGCGCCCTTCCGGCACTGGAATCGCGCTTTCACTTTGCGGATGAGTCCTACGAGAAAAGGGGAGATCGCAAGGAGCAAGACGGCTTGCGTCACAACGAGGAAGACCATATAAATCATTGATTGCCTCTTTCTTTCGACTTCTCTTAAACGGCGAACAGCAACAGGATCACGAGCGCAACAAAAATATAGGCCAAGTATAGGTGCAGGCTGCCGGCCTGAAGTATGCGTAGCCGGTCGGCGATTCCCATAAAGGCATCCACCACAGGATCGTAGAGATATTTCTGGAAGACCGGCTCGATGTGAAACTCAAATCGGCGTCGCTTGGCAAAGTAGCGGGACTCTTCCAAAAACTCAGTCTCGAGCTTCACGGTCGGCCGATAGATGGTGCTGAAGACTCTCTTGATGGGCTGGACGAACCCCGTAGCCGTGTACTCCATTCGCGGCGACACATTAATCCCGCAGGCCCAGGTTTTATACGAGCGCCTCACCAGCCGTCCCCCGAACACGAAAGCCAACAGCAGAGCAAGGAGACCGCCAGCGATCAGCATGATCCCCAACGCAGGCGGTGAGATGCTCGAGAACTCCACGTTCATCGGTGCCAACGCCCATCCGTCGAGCGCCAACATTTTGTCGCTGATCGACACCCCCGTCAGCGGTGCCGTAGTCCGATCGAGGAGAGGCACCACGATCATGGGAGCCAGACCCAGGATGACGCACACTACGGCCAGGATTCCCATTCCGAATCGCATCGCGATCGGAACTTCTCCAGCATCGCGCGCGTGGTAGCTCCGCGGGAGCGCCAAAAACGACATGCCGAAAGCCTTAGCAAAACAGGCCAGGGCTAAGACACCGGTCAAGGCCAGTATGGCCGCCGCAACCGGAAGCATCAGCTTGAGGAACAAAGCCGGAAGTTGAAAACTCAGGAAGAGTGTTTGAAACACCAACCATTCGCTCACGAATCCATTGGTAGGTGGCAGCGCTGAGATCGACACAGCACCGACAAGGAAGAACAGGCCGGTCCAGGCCATGCGTCGGAGCAGACCGCCGTATTCCTCCAGGTTCCGACTGTGCGTGGCGTACAGAAGAGAACCGGCCCCAAAAAAGAGCAGAGCCTTGAACACCGCGTGGTTCACGGTGTGATAGAGCCCGGCGAGGAGTCCAAGCGCGGCAAATTCTCTCAGCCCGTATGTCTGAAAGATCATGCCGGCTCCGATGCCGAGCAGAATGATGCCGATGTTTTCCACGCTATGAAATGCGAGGAGACTCTTCAGGTCGTGTTCCATGAGCGCATACATCACACCAAGCAATGCCGACACAGTTCCGACAAGTAACACAACGAATCCCCACCACCAGGGGAATTGTCCGCCGAGAAAATCAAAATACACACGTATCAGCCCATAGATCGCGGTTTTGATCATGACACCCGACATAAGCGCTGAAATATGCGACGGTGCGGCTGGGTGCGCGTAAGGGAGCCAGACGTGCAACGGCACGATCCCGGCTTTTGTTCCAAAGCCGATCAAGGCGGCCAGAAACACCAGCGTCCTCATCCCTTCTGGCAAGGACTGTGTCGGATGACGGAACGCCTCGAACGAGAATGAGCCGGCTGCCTGGAATAGGATCAGATAGGTCAGCACGACAAAGGCCGTTCCCACGTGAGTCATGACCAGATAAAAGAATCCGGCGTAGCGGACGTCCGCGTTCTCATGCTCCGTCACAACCAGGAAATACGAGATGAGCGACATCAATTCCCAGGCGATGATGAAGAAGAACCCATTATCCGCGACAACCACGAGCGTCATGGAGAGTAGAAAACCGTTAAGGAGAGAGCCGAGCGCGGCGATGGAGTGCCGGCCGTAGAACTCTGTTACATACCCCACGGCATATATTGAAGCAGCGAAACCGATTAACGAAATGGTCACCAGGAAAACCGCTGCGAGCGGGTCGAGGCGCACTGCAAAACTTAGATAGGGGATGGTGGAGGAGAGCGAGGTGGTCAGGGGTTCAGATGCGATCAGACCTGCTAGGCCAAGTGCTACACCAAGGAGGCCCGCCGCACAGGTGAAGCTGTGGGCGACAAGATTCTGCAGTTTAGGGCGCCTTGGCAGACAAGCAGGTAGGACGACACCCGCCGCATAACATGTGAGCAGGGCGATGAAGAGGACACTCATCACGGTGCAAACTCACAACGTCGAACACCGTAATGATTCCAGATCGGCAACAACTGCTTGCTCTCAGAGTATCAAAGAACGGACAAAGAATTTACTGATCGCGTGTGTTTAGCACTTGCCTACAAACCCAACAATACGACACTAATGAATCTGATATGTTCTCAGCTTGTTATAGAGACTTGCCCGACTGATCTTGAGCAATTTGGCCGTTTTGACGCGGTTGCCATCGGACTGTTGAAGAGCCTGGATGATGCGTGCCCGCTCCGCTTGCTTCATCGCGCCCCGCGATACAGATCGAAGGTCTCGTTCCGCCTGTTCTGATCCCATCGCCACGATGTCACCACACGTCAGCTGAGGGCCAACGGTCGTGACCACAGCCCGCTCGATATAGTGCTGTAACTCGCGGACGTTTCCGGGCCACGTCGCTTCGGTCAATGCGTGCATCACGTCCGGCGAGATCGTCCGGAACGGCTGCCGATGTCGTTGACAGGATGTCGCGATGAAGTGGTTGACGAGCAGCGGAATATCCTCCCGTCGTTCCCGAACGGGCGGAAGATGCAACGGCAAGACAGCCAACCGATAGTAGAGATCCTGTCGGAAAGCTTTCGACCGGACGAGTTCGGTAAGATCTTTGTTGGTCGCCGAGATGACCCGAACGTCGATCTTAATCGGGTGAGTTCCTCCGACACGTTTGATTTCCCCTTCCTGAAGAACTCGGAGGAGCTTGGCTTGAAACGATGGAGTCGTGTCGGCGATTTCGTCCAGGAAAACCGTCCCGCCATCCGCTTCTTCGAACAAGCCTCGCTTGTTCGAAACCGCACCGGTAAAGGCCCCTTTCACGTGACCGAACAGTTCACTCTCGAGCAGCGTCTCCGGCAGCGAACCGCAATCGACAATCACAAATGGCTCGCTCCTTCGATAGCTAATTTTGTGGATGGTTTTTGCGACTAACTCCTTCCCCGTCCCGCTCTCCCCCTGGATCAGGACTGTCGCGGTACTATCCGCCACCAGGCCGATCATCTCGAAGAGCTGCTGCATCACGGGACTTCGACCGATCAGCTCATCCAGGGATTCCCTCTGCGCGAGCAGGGAATTTTCCGTTGGCGGAGGGGCAGGATCCGACTGACCCTGAATCGTCTTTTGCTTGAACAATACCAGCATCAACTCCACCTCACCCCGATCAGATGTGAGCGGGAAAACCTGATACATGTCGCAGGGCATCCGGTCTTCGATGGTGGCGCCGGCATCGGGCTGGACTTCAGATGATTCGAACAATGTCATGTTCGGGCACGATTCACAGGTTCCACCACGATGTGCGAACACCGCATAGCACTTAGCAGGATGTGCCCCCGTTCCATCATGCAGGGTTTCCGTCCATGCCGACTCGTTGGCATAGACGACGTTGAAGTTGCGATCCACGACCGCGATACGGTCGGTCAATCCACCGGCGAGTTGTTTGATCGCCTCAAGACGAGCCGTGAGAACAGGATCATTCAGGCTACGGGAGGCTGATTGGTTTGATAGAGATCCGGCCATCTCGACCTCTTCGGCCGACAGCTGAGACCTACAAGCTGTCAGAACTCCTCTGCAACCTTGCTCGTTAACAATTGTCGCACCGTCGCCTTCAACTCGCCGAGCCGCACCGGTTTGTCGAAGTAGGCCGCGGCGCCCCACTTCAATGCATCTGACTTTATTCGGGTCCCTCCGAAGGCGGTCATTAGCACGATTGGGGAGTGGGGAGCGAAGGTCTTCAGGCGACTGATGTAATCGAATCCCCCGGCCGGCATCTTCAGATCGGTCAGAATCAAGTCGGGCGCTGACTCCAGCACCATTCGAAGAGCCTCATCACCGTCTCTGGCTTCTCTGAGCTGGTAACCTTCGCTCCAGAGTTCGTCACAGAGCAGACTGCGCATATCATTGTCGTCTTCAACAATCAGCACCACGGCGGATTTCCTTTCGGTCACCACTCTCATTCCTGTTCCGGATCGGCCCCTGGCTCAGGGAAACGCAAGTCACGTGCCTCATAAACTTTCGGCGTGATCCTCCCTCCCGCCCTGAAGAATGGCTCATATTTCTGAGGAAACGTACGATGGAGGACGATTCGAGGATGGTGGAATGGGGAGAAACACCCCAATTGGGTGAGGTTATTTGTCGAGAACCGCTACAGGGGATGGGAACAGCTATCAGCGATCAGCTATCAGCGAAGACATTAGAGTTGACTCTAGGAGTTGCGCATACGCTGAAAGCTGATGGCTGAAGGCTATGATTTCGGCTGATACATCGGCAGATGAATCGTGAAGGTCGTGCCTTTACCGGTATCACTTTCGACCCTGATGGTTCCGTGATGCTCCTCGATGATCCCCTTCACAACAGTCAGGCCGAGACCGGTACCCTTCCCGAACTCTTTGGTCGTGAAGAAGGGTTCGAAGATCTTGGCAACGACTTCCTCAGGGATGCCGTGACCGGTGTCAGCCACGGTGAGCCTGACCATCCTCTCGTGCGGTGAAACCCCAACCCGCAGGGTTCCCCCATCGGGCATCGCATGAAGTGCGTTCATGACGAGATTGATCACCACTTGACTCATCTGATCCGCGTCTGCAAACACGGGAGGACATGACTCAGCGAAGGCTCGCTCGATGACGATGCGATGCCGACCCAGGCGTTCCTCGAAAATCTCCAGGTTATCGTCGACTGTCTTTTGCAGATCGAGCGCCCGCCGTTCCACCGGTCTCCGCCGCGCAAAGGCCAATAACTGGTTCATGACCTTCGTAATACGCTCAACCTGACTGACGATGGTCTGCAAGCCTTTCTTGAGCGGTTCCTCTTGCGTTCGTTGCATCAAGTACTCGGCTCGGCCGAGGATCACGTTCATCGGCGTACCGATTTCATGCGCCATGCCGGAGGCAAGCGTACCGAGTTCTGCAATCCGCTCGGTTCTTCGGAGCTGTTCCTGAAGCCGGTTACGTTCACTGACGTCCCGAATCATGGCCACAACCGCCGGCCCTTCCTCATCAATAAATCGGGCTTTGCTCACTTCGACGTCGACAACCCTTCCATCGAGCGTCACGAGTTTTTCTCCAACGATGGGCACCGTCATCTTGCCTTCCATCAATTGCTGGACTCTTTCACGAATCAAGTCATGACAGTCCGGATGGAACAGGTCGAAGCGCGATTTCCCGAGAATCTCTTCCGCTTTCACTGCCCCGAAGAGTTTCAGACCAGCGTCATTGATGAAGATCACTCGATCCCCGCGATAGACCACGATCGCGAGGGGTGACACACCAATGAGTTGTCGATAGCGCTCTTCACTCTGGCGTACCAGCCGCTCAGCCTGATTCCGATCTGTAATATCGCGCAGGATCACCGTGTAGAACTTCTTGCCCTCAACGATGATGTTCGAGATGGCTGCTTCGACCGGGAACTCTGCGCCGTCGGCACGAAGTCCCATGATCGTGCCAAGCCCCCCCATCTTCCGATTCGTCACGCCCGATCCGCCGAACCTCTGGATGTGCAGCCGATGTGCCTCACGAAATCGATCGGGAATGAGCTTATCAAGCGGTTGGCCGATCATCTCACGAGCCGGGCATTTGAACATACGTTCGGCTGCGTCGTTGAACATCAAGACGCGTTGTCGTTCATCCACCGTAATGATCGCATCCATTGCAGACTGGATGATGCCTTCCAATCTCAGACGGGTGATGAGATATTGCTCCTCCGCCTCTCGGCGGCTAGCGAGCGCTCCCATTACCGCCGTCTCCGCAGAGGCCCGCGCCTCTTGCGCCGCCGTGAGCAACCCTTCCGCTTGCGATCGCCCGGCACGTTCCGACATCAGTTCCTGCAAAGCTTGGCTCTTACCTGTTTCGGCAGTGGCCAGATGAGCTCGGGTTCTTTTGAGTTGGAGTAGCGCACCCGCGATGAACCACAATGCCAACGTGCCCAAGGCCCGATTCAACGCACCGTACTGGATAAGCAAAGCGGAAGGCTTCAAGAACAGTCCGGCCCAGAGAAGTCCTGTTGCGACGATGCAGAAGTAGACAGGATCTCGTTCGCGCACAGAAAGGAATGTCATCACGAGGGGGATGACGTAGAGGACGGACACTGCCACCCCCACCGGAGTCAGCAGATCAAGGACAAAAATGGCAAAGGCCAAGACCGGGATCGCCACTGGCGCGGCGCACATGACAAGACTTTTCTCAACCTTCATACGATCGATTCCGGCCTACGTCGATCTGAATGAGGCGATCACAGTTCTGGTTGGGCTTTGCCTTCGATTTCGCCAAGTTTGCGATAGAGAGTCTTACGGTCGATGCCCAGCACGTGCGCGGCCTGGTATTTGTTCCCGCCCATCTTTTCGAGGATTTTCTTGATGTATTCTTTTTCGATCTCATGAAGCGGAAGGGTTTTTTCCGCCGCCTCGTCCAGAACACGGCGGTCTCCGCGCGCACCCTGCACGGCCGGCGGGAGATCATCCGGAGAAATCTTTTCCCCCAAACTTAGGGTGACCGCCCGTTCGATGACGTTCTCCAGTTCACGGACGTTGCCGGGCCATGCATAATCCATCAGCATGGCGAGGGCAGCCTCATTCACTCCTTTCATTTCCTTCCCGCGCACCACTCCACATTTCTTCAGAAAGGCGTCGACGAGGAGAGGGATGTCTTCCCGCCGCTCACGCAGCGGCGGCAGCTTGAGCTCGATCACGTTGAGTCGATAGTAAAGATCTTCTCGGAATCGCTTGGCTTTGACTTCGTCATTGAGATTCAGGTTGGTCGCCGCAATGATCCGCACGTCGACGGAGATTGGCTTCGTCGCCCCTACCCGACGAATTTCCTTCTCTTGAATCACGCGCAGGATTTTGGCTTGAAGCATGAGGGGCAATTCGCTGATTTCGTCCAAGAACACCGTCCCCTTTTGCGCTTCCTCGAACAAGCCCCGCTTATCCATCTTGGCATCGGTAAAAGCCCCTCGCATGTGACCGA
Organism: Nitrospiraceae bacterium; assembly: GCA_035623075.1. Taxonomy (NCBI): domain Bacteria; kingdom Pseudomonadati; phylum Nitrospirota; class Nitrospiria; order Nitrospirales; family Nitrospiraceae; species Nitrospiraceae bacterium. The sequence goes on from DASPUC010000022.1 coordinate 168,598, forward strand.
AGAGCTCGCTTTCCAGCAACTGCTCGGGAATCGCTGCACAGTTCACCGGCACAAACGGCGCCTCTCGCCGGTCGCTGTTATAGTGGATCGCCTTGGCGACCAGCTCTTTGCCGGTCCCACTCTCGCCGGTGATGAGTACGTTCGTGGGACTATCAGCGACCCGGCGGATGAGATCGAATACCCCCTGGATCGCTTTGCTCTTGCCGAGAATTTGGTGGAAGCTGTATTCCTTATGGACTTCCTTCCTCAGCCGGCTCACTTCACGCCGGAGTGCAGCCTCCCGCACGACTCGTTCGACGACGCGCACGATCTCGTCACTCTTGACCGGTTTGGTCAGATAGTCGCTGGCGCCATGTTTCATCGCCTCGACCGCAGTTTCTACGGATCCGAACGCCGTCATCAGAATCACGCCGGTGTCCGGGTAGAGACGCTTAATCTCCGCCAAGAGCTCTGTGCCCTCCATTCCCTTCATCCGTAGGTCCGTGAGCACCACGGCAAAGTCTGTTTGCGCCAACTGTATGAGCGCCTCCTGCCCATTCCCGGCAGTGGTGACCTGATGTCCGCGGGCCTTCAGCACATCATGAACCAACGCCCGCATCTCGACATCATCGTCAACAACCAGAATCGCGCCCCACTCCTCGGTCATCTTTCTCTCCAACGGTTGTCGTAACTAGGACAACCAAACATATGTTCTGCCAGAGAAAAACCTTCTGCTGCAGAAAAATGCCACAGCAAAACCTGCCACTGATGACATATTCCCCAGACTAGGTCTATTTTTGTGTTGCATATTGCGCTATGGCAGCCCCGCTGCAAGAGGAAGACCAGAACATCTTCCTACCCGTACTAGCCAAACACTGGAATCGCTGTGCAAAGAATTAACGTCACCGAACGATGCCACCTATTATAGTAATGCTATTCCCCACTTTGGAAGGACCGATGCTTGGCCTCCAGACGGTTCCGGCCAGCCCGTCAGCCATGAAAGGTATCGTCCACGCATTTGCGCCTGTATATGACCCAAGCTGTGTAAGTTTTAACATCATGTTTGACATTGCCTTATTGTTATAAGTACAATATTTTATTGATATTCATGTACTTTTATAAAGCCAGAAACCCCCTAGTTCGGTCCTGCGCACCCAGCACCGACTCCGCGCCACCCGTACCGCAAAATTTTCGTGTATGTCAGGAATGAAAGTACAGAACGACTCGCGACTACCCGACTTGGCGCAATCGTCTCAAATGAAATGTGGCAATGGCCGTGGTGGCTGCAACGTTCAGAGACTCGACGTCCCGGCTGAGGGGGATCGTGAATCGAAGCGCGGCGGCCTTTCTGGTCTCAGCAGATAGACCCCGGCCTTCACTCCCAACAGCCAAAATCAGTTTTCGCGGCACCTCGCTGATTTCGTCTATCGGGGTCGCTCCGTGGCCTGGCACATCGGCCGCATAGATTCGGCACTCGTGCCGAATGAAACGGGACACATCGTTCGCTTCGAAAATCGGCAAGGACAGCAGCGCTCCGCTGGTGGCACGCACCACTTTGGGGTTGTACACGTCGGCCGATTCGCGAGAAAGCCAGAGTGCATCTACGTTAAGGGCCGCTGCCGTGCGGATGATAGCCCCCACGTTCGCAGGATCCTGAAGCTGCTCACCGAAAATCCCCAAGACGGCCGATTGACGGAGGACCGCTTCCTCATCCCAGGTCGCCTGTCGAGCTACGGCTAGGATTCCTTGAGGCGCATCAAGGTCGGAGAGTCTTCCAAACAAGACATCAGAGCAGGAGTATTGTTTCGCCGTGACTCCAGATCTCAGACGTCGGGCGGCGGCGTCCTCCCGGGCAAGATACGTTGGAGTCATGACGAGGCTGAGAATGCATCTCGGAAAACGAACAAGGAGATCATGAACGGCTTTAGCGCCTTCGGTGACGAAGGCGCGTTCCTTGGCTCGTACTCGTTTGTCCTGAAGGAGTGCTCGAAGACGCATGCCTTGCGCACGCGTCAGAGCCGGAAGGATGGACCTCACGTGAGGAATGCAACGTGGATTGAACGAAGATCGGTCAACGGCGCTTTCGGCCAGATGCGGCTTCGGCTGCTCGAATCCGTTGCGCACGCGCCTTGGCTCGCTTGAGCGCGGTGAGCTTGCCTCTGGTACGGTCCCGTTCGTGCTGGAGCTGTTGGAACTGAGACTTCAAGTAGGCTTTTTCCTGCTTGTGCAAGGACGCACATTCCTCGCGCGACAGCATCGTCCAGTCACCACTTGACCTTGCACGCTTGATCCGTTCTTCCAACGACTCGCGCAGTTGTTTCGCACGCATAGACAGCAAGGACTTCAACGCCTGCTGCCGTCGCTGAACTTCCTCTTCTTCTGCAAGAATTCCCCGAATATCGGTCCCGAGCATGGAGCGCCTCCTAAATGCTAGTATGCTGTTTGAGAACTCATTGTACCCGATTTCAATCCTCATCTTCCACAAGGACAAAACGAGCGTAAGTGTTGGATTATATATACATATTCAGAGTCGTATACTTGAAGACTGGTTGCGGAGACAGGGGTGATTGAGTATCATCGGCCCATGGCAATCGGCGCATTGATCCAAGCGTGGAGACTATTGCGCGGTCAATCAGTTGAGGACGTGGCAGCTGAAGCGCAGCTTTCGCCGACTACCTTGGAGGAAATCGAATCGGAGTGCGTCGATCCATCGGCATCGACCATTGAATCGGTGGCGGCTGCCTTGAAGATTCCGGTCGCCTGGCTCTTTGCTCATCCCACCACCTTTGCCACGTTGTTCGAGCGACCAGAGGACGAACTGGCGATGACTCCAAACGGGCCGGATCCCATAACTGAACGGATCCTCACCGGATCGCGTATGGACCGCTCGCTGTATGTCCTACTCACCGCGCTCCTGCAAAGCGGCGAGCCGAAACTCTTGAGAGCCGCGGAGGCGAGTTTGCGGAGCCTCGTGAAACAATCCAAACAAGCCACAGTGCCCTGGCAGAATCGTCCCCCCGGCCACTTCGAACCACCGAGTGATTAGAATCTACATTCCCTGGCGGCACCTAGAGTATTTGCAGCAGGAAACATTTTAAGTAGCGTGTCTCCGGCATTGCGGCCAGAACAGGATGGTCGCTCGCTTGCCCACGTTGCTCAAGCAGACGGACCTGTCGGCTGGCATCGCGCGCCGCCTGGCAGATGGCGATCCAAAAATCCTGCTCGTTGACATGGTGAGAGCAGGAACTTGTCACCATGAACCCCTCCGGCCTTGTGAGCCTCATCCCCAGCAAGTTGACATCCTTGTACCCCGCCAAGGCCCGCGGGACTGCTTGCTTGCTTCGGGCAAAGGCAGGCGGATCGAGCATGACCACATCATAGCGCCGGCCTCCCCGTTCTAGGTTGCGCAACTCCTCGAATGCATCAGCCATCCGATACAGGCATCGATCGTTCACCTTGTTCAACGACGCATGTTCGCGCGCCAGCATGAGCGCGTCTTCGCTGACATCGAGCCCTTCGACTGACCTGGCGCCTCCCAGTGCTGCGTGCATCCCAAACGCGCCTGTGTGACAGAACACTTCCAGCACCTCGGCGCCAGCCGTGAGTCGCGCCGCTGCCAGCCGGTTTTCTCGTTGATCGCAGAACCAGCCGGTTTTCTGGCCTCGTTCAATGTCGACCAGAAAAGACGCCCGCCCTTCTTGGACTTCGACTCGCGTGGCTCCCCCTCCGCGCATGAATCCTTTTTCAAACGGCAATCCCTCCAGGACCCGACTCTTCGCATCGTTCCGTAGGTAGATTCGGCCGACCCCCGCTTCTTGACACAGCAGATCGGCCAATAGAGCCTTTCGACAGTCCATACCATAGGACAAGGTTTGCATGACCAAGACGTCATCATACCGGTCCACGATCAAGCCAGGTAACTGATCCGCCTCTCCGTACAAAAGTCGATACGCGTTCGTGGCCGACACAATTCGCTCCCGCAGACAAATCGCCTGCATCACCCTCCCCCGCCAAAACTGTTCCGTAATGGGTTCTTCCTCGAACGTGAGCAGGCGTACGCGGATTTTGGAGTGTGGATTGAAGAGACCTCGACCAACAAACCTTCCGTTTGATGCCACGACATCGACCACATCGCCTGCCGTCGGCTCTCCCCTGACTTCATCGATATGGCCGGCGTACACCCAGAGGTGCCGGGAATCCTGTCCCCTCCCGGAGCGCGAGAGTCGGATCGTCCCCCTGGGTGCATCGTGTCGGATCATCGGAGGTACTTATCCGATTGCTCGAGAGGAAGGTCAAGCCCCCCTGTGGTTCTTCCTTTGCTTGACGGCCGCCGTCAGCTGTGGTTTGCTGGATTGAGGAAGAGCACTCGATGGTACGAAAGCCAACGATCGGATCCACGGTCATTGATCGACTGCACAAGCTTGGGGTTCGCCATATCTTCGGAATTCCCGGCGATTATGTCCTGAGTCTCTACAAGCTTCTGGAAACCTCACCGATCCGTCACATCGGCACAACCCGTGAAGACTGCGCCGGATTCGCCGCGGACGCCTATGCCCGCATCAATGGGATCGGTGCGGTCTGTGTAACCTATTGCGTCGGTGGCTTGAACACGGTCAACGCCATCGCTTGTGCGTACGCCGAGCGATCTCCTGTCGTCCTGTTGACCGGCTCTCCCGGACTCTCAGAGCGGATGCGCACACCCTACTTGCATCATATGGTGCGCGATTTTTCAACCCAGCGTGAGGTGTTCGAAAAGATGACGGTTGCTGCAGTGTCGCTCGACGATCCTCTCACAGCGGAACGCGAAATGGATCGGGCCTTTGCTGCCTTGCTTCGATACCGTCGACCAATCTATATCGAGATCCCGCGCGACATGGTCCATGCTCCCCTTTCCACCCCTTCCCGTCCCATGTGTGTCGAAGATGAACCGAGCGATCCGGCAGCCCTCGACGAGGCCATTGGAGAAGTCCGGGCCATGTTGACCTCTGCCAGCCGACCCGCCATTCTGGCTGGCGCAGAAATCGGCCGTTTCGGACTGCAAGATGACCTGGCCCGGCTTGTCGAGCGCCTGAACATTCCAATTGCGTCCACCTTGTTGGGCAAATCGGTCATTCGCGAAGACCACCCGCTTTACGTCGGTGTGTACGGGGGGTTGATCGCGCGCGATGATGTTCAACAGTTTATCAATCAATCCGATTGTTTGCTGATTCTCGGCTCAATTCTCTCCGATGTCGAAGATTTCGACGTTCGTTCTCCACTGCTGATTGAGGGCCGGACTATCCATGCGACGGCAGATCGAGTTGCTATCAAGCATCACCGCTATGATGCGATTCGATTCGAAGACTTTGTCCGAGCATTGGCGACTCACCAGCTTCCAACGTTTCCTTCGCGCTCCCTCCCACCGACGATTCCAATCGAAGCCGGAACGAACGGACCCAATTCCCCCATTAGGTTGAGTGGACTCTTTCACCACCTTGACAGTGTGTTGGACGAAAAAACCCTCGTGATCGCCGATGTCGGCGAATCCTTATTTGCCGCAGCCGATCTTCACGTTCACCGGCGGTTTGAATTCCTTTCGCCGGCGTATTACACCTCAATGGGTTTCGCCGTTCCGGCTGCGGTGGGGGCGTCGTTCGCCGATCCCTCGCTCCGGCCCATCGTTTTGGTCGGTGATGGCGCGTTCCAAATGACGGGTTCTGAACTTGCCACGGCTGTCAGGTACGGCCAAGCTCCGATCATCATCGTCCTGAACAATCACGGATATTCGACCGAACGGGAAATTCTGGAAGGCCCCTTCAACGATCTTCACGAATGGCACTATGAACGGATGTGCGATGTCGTGGGTGGTGGAGTCGGCTCACGTATTCGAACGCAGGGAGAATTCGAACAGAAACTTGCGACCGCATTGGCCGATTCGAGCCAATTACACATCTTCAACGTCCTCCTCGATCCAGCCGATCGATCTGCCGGCATGAAGCGATTAGCCCACCGCCTCGCGAAGCGACTGTCTACCGACAGGCCATAACGCTTATCCGATCCATTTGTATAAGTGAAGGCTTTTGCCACTAGGGAATGCCCCAGTTTTCAAACAGAAAACTGCCAGAAGTCGGCTTTCCCCCAAGTTCCGTATGGCACACCCTGTGCAATTCAGGTATCCTAAATCGGTCGTTATCCACTGGCTATAATACCGCTTCTTATTCTTCTCTATTCACGCCCCCTAGAGGGTGACCTTTCGTTATCTGACTGGAGTTCCGCATGTCAGACTTTTACCAAAACGGCGTCGTGACTGTTCTTCATAGACTCGGCAGCCCGAATGTCGATCAATTAGAGAGCGAGTTGGAACGATGCGGGGGCATGCATCCGATCGCCTTGGTGCTTCCGTCTCTCTATGCCGAGTTGGAACGACCCGCTCTCAAGACAATTGTCGAGGTCCTGAAGACCGTCAGGTACCTCCACGAAATCGTGATTTCACTCGATCGGGCATCAGCGTTAGAATTTCGCCTGGCCAAACAGTATTTCGCCGTTCTGCCCCAGCGGGTCCGGCTGATCTGGAACGACGGCGCCCGCATCCAGACGCTCCTCAACTTGCTCGTCTCACAGAACATCGATATCGGATTGCCGGGCAAAGGACGCGGTTGTTGGTTGGCGTTCGGCTACGTGCTGGCTAGCAACCATAGCCAGGTCATCGCACTCCACGACTGCGATATTACGAGTTATCGGCGCGAGTATCTGGCACGGCTTTGCTATCCCGTCGCCAATCCGAACCTCGGCTATGAATTTTGCAAAGGCTACTACAGCCGAGTCACCGACCGCCTGCACGGTCGCGCCACACGGCTCTTTATCACTCCGCTGATCCGAAGCCTTCAACAGCTCGTGGGACCTCACCCACTCCTGACCTTCCTCGACAGTTTTCGCTATCCCCTTGCCGGAGAATTCGCCATGGTTCGCGACCTGGCCTGGATCAACCGAATCCCCGGGGATTGGGGATTGGAGGTCGGCGTATTGTCCGAGGTCTACCGAAATTGCGCTCTGAGGCGCATCTGCCAGGCCGATATTGCAGACGCCTACGACCATAAACATCAATCTCTTTCCAGTCAGAATCCGGAAAGCGGACTGCTAAAAATGTGTGTGGATATCACGAAGTCTCTCTTCAGAAATTTAGCGAGCGAAGGCGTGGTACTGTCGGACGGCATCCTGAAAACCTTGCGGGCCACCTATCTCCAAGCAGCTCAGGACGCCATCAGCCGGTATGAGAACGATGCGGCAATCAACAGCCTCACCTTCGACCGCCATGAGGAACGGACCGCCGTCGAGGTGTTCCTGAAAGGCATGAAGCTCGCGACAGAAGGGTTTCTCGAGGACCCTCTTGGTGTTCCGATGATTTCCAACTGGAGTCGCGTCACTCATGCCGTGCCTGATTTCTTCGCCCGCCTCGTCGAAGCGGTTGAAGAGGACCACGCATGGGATCCTACGACCGAAACGGTATCGCCAGGACGATGAGCACCGCTCGGACCCCGCTCACGCCGGAAACCGATGCACAGATCCTCACCATCGGATCGACGGACATTCTTGTCGGCATCCCGAGCTACAACAACGCTGCAACAGTCGGTCACGTCGTGCAGGCGGTGAGCGCGGGTTTGGCGAAGTACTTTCCTGATCGGCGCGCCGTGCTGGTCAATTCCGATGGGGGCTCCTCCGACAAAACCCGCGACATCGTGGCCCATACTATCATTGACCCCAACCAATTATTCATCAGCGATCAGCAGAGCGTGTTGCACCGCATTATCACTCCCTACCACGGGATACCGGGGAAAGGGAGCGCGTTTCGGACCATCTTCGAGATTGCCAACCGGCTGAATGCGAAAGCCTGCGCCGTGGTCGATGCGGACTTGCGGAGCATCGCGCCGGAATGGATCGAGCTATTGTTACGTCCGTTGCTCGACGAGGGATACGACTACGTCGCACCTTACTATCTGCGGCACAAGTACGACGGGACGATTACGAACAGCCTTGCCTATCCCCTGACGAGGGCTCTCTACGGTCAGCGGATCCGTCAACCAATCGGCGGCGAATTTGGATTCTCCGGTTCGCTTGCCACCCATTATCTCGACCAGCATGTGTGGGAGTCCGAGGTGGCTCGATTTGGCATCGACATTTGGATGACGACAGAAGCCATCGCCAGCGGCGCCCGTGTCTGCCAAAGTTTTCTCGGGGCCAAAATTCACAACCCGAAGGACCCGGCAGCCGACCTGTCTGCCATGCTGACTCAGGTTGTGGGTGCACTCTTCGCTGCGATGGAACGGCATGACACACTATGGTTCCGTCAGGAGAGCTCGCAGCCGGTTCCCCTCTTCGGATTTCGCTACGAAGTCGGCGTGGAGCCCGTGCATGTCAATCTTGAGCGGATGGTCGCGAACTTTCAGCAAGGGCTGACGGATCTCGAGGCCGTCTGGCAAAAAATGCTCGCTGAAGGCACGCTCGCTCAGTTGTGCCGATTGAAGAATGCACCCAGCAATGACTGTCGTATCTCCGATGAGCTCTGGGTCAAGGTAGTGTACGACGCAGCTGCGGCTTACCACAAGCGAATGATGTCTCGTGATCACCTCCTAAAAGCCTTGACACCATTATATTTAGGGCGAACCGCCTCCTTTGTCCTGACCACACAAGGGCTCACGTCGGCCGAGGCGGAACTGAGAATCGAGGCGTTGTGTCAGACCTTTGAGCGATTGAAACCGTACCTGATCAAGCGTTGGGCCGGTTCGGAATCACATGAACCTGGGGACCCCTTAGCCCACCGAACCGCGACCGATGCGGGAGGGACGTATGAGCGAATTCCTTAGCCAAGCGATTATCGGGCCGCTCCAAATTCTCGGACAGCATGTCTTGTCCGTGCTCCCCAATCTCCTGGCGATGGGCATGATCCTGCTCGGAGGCTTCGCCGTGGCCTGGTTGACCGGCACCTTCGTCGAACGGCTGCTCCGCGTGATCGGTGTCGACCACCTCAGTGATCGGCTCGGGATCAATGCCGCCTTGCTTCGCGGCGGCATCAAGACCGATCCCTCTCGGCTCATCGGTCGCACCTTTTACTGGACGGTGGTGCTTCTGGCCACCATTGCCGCGTTGGGAGTCTTGAACCTCGCTCCGATCAACCAATTCGCCCAATCGCTATTAGCGTACGTCCCGCATTTCGTCACGGCTGCGGTGATCGTGCTCGCAGGATATTTCCTTTCGAATTTCATCTCTCAAGCCGTTCTGATCGCGGCCGTGAATGCAGGACTGCCCCCAGCCAGGCTTATCGCGGCTACGGCTCGCTGGGGCATCCTGCTGCTCGCTGGCGCCATGGCCCTTGAACAACTGGGGATCGCCCAAAACATCGTCGTGGTGGGATTCGGAATTACGTGGGGCGGTGTCGTGCTCGCTACCGCCATCGCCTTCGGACTCGGAGGGAAGGATCTCGCCAAGGAATTCCTCGAACGCCGCATCGCAGGACGATCACGATCCGACAGCACCGACGATTTGCGGCATTTGTAGCCAAGACGGCAATACAGCCTTCACGTGGAAAGACGATTTGACTACTCATGACTCAGCTGGTCGTCTATACAGATTTGGATGGCTGCTTGCTGGACAGCACCACGTATTCCTATGAACCGGCTAGGCCAGCGTTAGAGGCTCTCCGGGCGCAGCATATTCCGCTCGTTCTCGTATCCAGCAAGACGCGGGCGGAGATCGAACCGTTGCGGAAGCGGTTGAGTCACCACGACCCGTTCATCGTAGAAAATGGCGCCGCCGTCTTCGTCCCTCGAGGCCACTTCGACTTCCCGCTCGAACGGGCACGAGCCAGGAACTCCTATGACGTGATCGAGCTCGGGCTTCCCTACGGCATATTGCGCGATGTCCTCAAACAAATTGAAAAAAATGTCGCCACCACCTTACGAGGCTTCGGCGACTTGTCCGTCGATGACGTCATGCAAGTGACGGAGCTTAGTCGGCAGGAGGCCTCCCTCGCCAAACAGAGGGAATACGACGAACCCTATCTCTTGGAAGGCCCTCCGGCGCTCATTGAAGAAGTCTGTCGCCAAATCGTCATGCGGGGTCTGCGGTGGACCAAGGGCGGACGGTTCTTCCATCTGACGGGCGACAACAACAAGGGGCAGGCAGCAGCGCTCCTGCTCCGGTGTTATCAGCGCCAGCACCAATTACAAGGCGAGGGCGACCGGATCGAAACGGTAGGAATCGGGGATAGTGTCAACGATGCACCGCTCCTGGCGACTGTCGACCATCCGATCCTCGTTCAGAAGCCGGACGGCTCCTACGATCCTGATATCCATATTCCCGGCATGACTCGGGCACCCGGCATCGGGCCCGTCGGCTGGAATCATGCTGTGCAGGAACTGTTGGCCAGCCGCTGACGCTCCACCGGTATCGGCTGATCGAGTCGATTCGCCAATTCGCGCAAAAGCTGTTCGACCGCATTTCTATTCTTCAGTCGCAGGTACGTCTTGCGCGCATGGGGGATTGATCCAACCTGAACCGCGATGCCAGACCGCTCTTGGGTTCCCTACGCGGGAGATGGTGTTGCCGTCGGAGAGATGGCTCACGTGACCGATAGGACGCCCGCCTTTAGCTCGGCGGGCCTGCCAGGTCCGGTGGACTGAGGTCTTCCTTCATTGACCCCCTCCGTGGTGAACGGCTAAACACGGAGAATCGCCGATAGACGACGTACTGGTTGTCTTCATACGCCTCACATCGTCCTCTGTCAACTGGCTGGGCTCCCTACAAACCCCGATTGACGTGACGACGGCCGATATCCTGTGTCTACCTGCAAATGCCTCCGTTGCCGGAGACATGTTCACGCGTCTGCAATTTTTTTTAAACGCCGATCTAATGCGAAACGGGTGATGCCCAGATGTTTGGCAGCAAGGCTTTTGTTGTGGCCTGAAAGGCGGACTACCTCCTCAATGATCGCGAACTCCATGTCGGCGAGCGATTGTTTGCCGAGCTGCATTTCCGCTCGTACGATGGGCTGATCCCCCTGCGTGCTGGTCACGGCGATTTGCTGGGGCGCTTCTCGCAATTCGCGGGGTAGATTGCTTACCGTGAGCGTTTTACCGTGGCAGAGAATCATTGCCCGCTCGATGATATTTTGAAGCTCACGGATGTTTCCCGGATAGGCGTACCGCTCGAGGAGAGCTTTGGCTTCCGGCTCAATGTCGAGAATCTCTTTCCCAAACTCTTTGCCGAACCGGACCATCGCACCCATGCAAAGAGGCAGGATATCTTCCACTCGGGCTCGCAGGGGTGGAAGTTCGAATGAGACCACGTTCAGCCGAAAGTAGAGGTCTTCCCGGAAGGTTCCCCGCGTCACCTCCTTCTTGAGGTCGCGGTTCGTTGCGGTCATGAGCCGGAAATCCACCGATATATCGTCGGTCCCGCCCAACCGGCGGAACGATTTTTCCTGTAGTACACGAAGCAGCTTTCCCTGCATAGATAGATCGAGATCACCGATCTCGTCGAGAAACAGTGTCCCGCTCTCGGCCTTCTCCAGCAATCCGATTTTTCGTTGGTGCGCGCCGGTAAATGCGCCCCGCTCGTAACCGAACAGCTCGCTTTCAAAGAGCTCTTTGGGGATGGCCGTGCAATTGACACCGATGAACGGGCCGGTGGACCTGGGTCCGTTGTGATGAAGCACCTGCGCGAAAAATTCTTTCCCCGTTCCGGTTTCTCCTTGGAGCAAGACAGTGGATTTGGGATTGGCCGCTACGTCGCGCACTTGAGACAAGAGCTGCTTCATCGTCGCGCTCCGCGCATCCACGTTGGAGAGCGCATACTGGCTACTCTCATGCTCCCGCTCAAAATCGATACGCCGTCGGAGGGCGAGGAATTCGAGCGCCCGATCCACCACGGGGTCGATGCCCTCAAGATCCACGGTCTTGATGAGGAAGTCGTAGGCGCCGAGCTTCATCGCTTCGACCGCATCCTGCACTGTCCCGTACGCCGTCAACATAATGACCAAGGCATGGGGGACGAGAGGCCGCAACTGCTTCAACGTATCGAGACCGCTCAGGCCGGGCATTTTCAGATCCAGCATCACGAGGTCCGGGAGGTCTTGCTCGATCGCTTTCATGAGCGCATCTCCCGAGTCATACCCCACAACGCGGTGGTGCCGCCGTGATAGGCGCTTGATAATTGACGCACGGATCGCCGGCTCATCATCAGTGACAAAGATCGTTGCGCGCATACACTAAACCTCGATCAATCTGGGTTGTTGTCGAAGAGGAAGCCAGAGCCGAGCCGTCGTTCCCTTGCCCTTGTCGCTCATCAACTGGATGTCGCCGCCATGAGCATCGACGATATTTCGGCAAATGGCCAGGCCGAGTCCAGTCCCCCGGTGCTTTCCCCGCGTGAAGAACGGCTCGAACACGTGCGGAAGATCCTCTGACGATATGCCGGGCCCCTGATCCGTCACGGTGATCGCAAGGCCGGGGTCCAGGTTTCTTGCGAACGGACACGCCGCGACGCTGAGCCCGCCCCGCTCTTCAGAGGCCTCAATGGCATTCTGGAACACATTCAACAACACCTGCTTGATTTGATCTCGATCAGCATAAACCTTAGGTAAAGCAGCGGAAACCGCACAAGTGACCGTCAACGCTTTCTTTGAGAGAGGCACATCGAGCAATTTCAACACTTCCTCTACCAAGTCGGAACAAGAGAACAGTACGGGAGCTAGCTCGCGAGGCCTTGCATACTCAATGATCTGATTCACGATCCGATCCAATCGCCGTGTTTCTCTCAGGATGACTTCCAGATCAGAACGTCGAGGATCTTTGCTGTCGGTTTCTTCAACCAGTAGCGATGTGGTCGATCCGATTCCCACGAGCGGGTTTCGAATCTCATGGGCGATTCCGGCCGCGACCTGACCAAGGGTCGCAAGCCGTTCTGAGCGGCTCAGTCGTGTTTGCATCTGATCCAACGCGGTAATGTCGATATTAAACCCCTGATACATCACAACCTGCCCGTCGGCATCCTTAATTGGAATGCGCCGGCTCAACACTTTCCTCACCGTTCCGTCCTTATGAAGAAACCGGAAGACTGTTTCATACGGTCGGCCCTCCCTGACGGCCTTGGCAAACTCTGCAAGGACCCGATCCCTGTCTTCAGGATGAAACGCGCTACGAATCGCCTCGGGATCGGCTTCTTCATCCGGGTTGAGGCCCGCCAATGTCGTGTTATATCGGTTGCTGAATACCATGGCCATGCCCTTTGTCGTGAAGATGCCGAACGGCGCATGATCGACCAGGCTCCGATACTTGGATTCGGAGGCAGACAGGTCCTGATTCAACGCGCGTAGTTCGGTTTCCGATTTCTCGACCACGGCAAGGTGATCCCTGATCTGCGCGCTCATGGCATGCATGACTTGGGTCAGATTGCCGATCTCGTCCTTCCGATCCATCACCGGCACAGTAGGAACCATTCCGGCCGGCGACGAACCGACAACCTTCGCCAGCATCGCCAGGGGACCTGTAATCGACCGCGCAATGAGGCGAAGGGTGGCGATCATCAGCACGAGTGCGAGCCCTCCCCCTCCGAGTATGACGGCCAGCATGGTATTTCGATCCTGCGACAGTTTTGACAATCGCGCGATCAGTTCTTCCTGCCCGAGACGGTCGAAGTAGGCCATCTCACCGCGAATCTTCAGCATCATCTCTCGGCCACGCCCCTCCTCGATGTGGCGAAGAGCGTTTTCGGTGAGTCCGGACTTTACGGCTTTGATAAGTTCTTCTTTCTCCCCCATGAACTGCTTGACCAATTCCTCGACCTTCGCGATGTGAGCCCGCTGTTCCTGATTATGCTCAACCTTTTCTTCCAAGGAGGCCCCAAGATTGATGATGTGATCCTGGGCTGTTCGATAGGGATAGAGATACTTCTCTTGTCTCGTCAGCACAAAACCACGGAATCCTGTTTCAAGATCCACGACCAAACGCAAGTACTCCGCCGCCAACCGTTGTGCGAGATAGATTTTGTTGAGCTCTCCTTCATCCTCGGAAAAGGTGACGACACTCCGATACGTGAGAGTGCTCAGCACCATCACGGCCAAGATAGGGATCACTGAGACAAGAAACAATTTGCGGGCAATCGGCAGATTACTGAGGAATTGGAGAAGCCAGCGCATCAGGCCCTCATTGGACTATCCTAAGAAAGCCCCCTGATCATAGTCAATCGGCGGAATCAGGTCAAAAGTTCTGGTAGGCCTGGTCGGTCGAATCGACAGCAGCCGCAGTCCTCGCCTTCAGGACATTTGGCCCACCGAGGAGCGCACTTCGTCCAGTTACAGTATCGTCGTTGTTTGGGTGACCTCCGCGATCGACGCCAGCCCTAACCCAAGGCGTTTTGACCACGTTGAGAGCACTGCGCGCGGACGCGACCTCATTTCTCTCCACAAAGAGCTGTTGTCGATCTGCGTGTAGGGTGATGACGGCGAACGGATTCGTAGCCGAAACCCAAACCATAGATAGCGGTGCCATTCCCTAGATCAGTCGTGTACAAGGATAGGCAAAGACTCGCATAGGAATCTTCGCACCCTTCTGTCGGCGGGCGAGATCGTCACGAAATTCTCGCAATCGTTTCACAACTTTGTCGGCCTCTTGGTCTTCCAGTGCCGCAATAATCATGCAATTATGTCCGGGCCAGGGAAATGCGTTGAACGTTGTCCCTGCCTCCCCCATTCCGTGAATCTTGGGTGCTTCGGTGAACGCTTTGACCTCAAGCTCAGCCAGCAGTTGATGAAGTTCATGTTCCAACGACTGACGGAAGATCAGAAGTAGCATTGTCATAAATTCTGCTCCCCATCCGACAAGCAGATTTCCTGACGAGGATTCTTGGGAAGCCAGGTTTGGCAAATCTTGCGCACCATGGTGATCAAATCAGAAAAACACCGTGGTTTGACGAGATAGCCGACCACGCCAAGTCCGTAGAGGGTCCGCATGCTCGGCTGGGCATCAGACCGGGCCATGACGACGACGGGCAGGTTCGCCAGGCGGAAATCATTTCGCAATTCCCGCAAGCAGGATAGGCTGGTCGCTCCGGGAAGATTCAGGTCGAGCACAATCAGATCTGGAAGGCTATGAGCCCCGAGGGCAAGTTGTTTCCTCAAACTCTCCAGGGCACACTCAGCTGTATGCTGCACATCAATAGCTGGCTGTGGGGAACTTGGCGGAGATTCGAGTCTTTCCCATACAACCGTGAGTGCGTCACAAAATAGCTCTGCTTCCCCTGGACTATCTGTGAGAAGAAGGAGCTTCGGCATTTACTCACGCCTGAAATCTGGTGCAGGAAGCATATTGTTCGGCTGACGCATGTTCATGTGACATTATGTGAATCGGCCCGATCGAATCGCGAAAAGAAAGTAGAGTTTGCCAGGTTTCTCGTGCCAGAACGGCACAGCTGTGACAAAACGATACGGTTAGATGCCTCTTTTTCTACTCGAAAAGAGTTTCAAAATCCCGCTGCCATCACTTACAGATGCGAGTTCACCCGTTCAGAGAAGGGTATGAAATGGATGCTGTCGATTCATTCGTCCGTACGATCGACCGAGGAAGAATCCAGCAATAGCAATGCCAGGTGCACGGCGGAGAAAATCACCATTGCAAAGGCAAAAACCTAGTTGATCAACACCTATCTGAGCGTATTCGCACATCCTGCACAGTGCGAGTGAGCGATCACGAGCTGACACAAGGGATGCTACGTAGCGACCTATCCCCTCGTCAAGAGGTTTGGTTATGTAGATCTTTGGATTTTTGATCTTCGGGAACCAGTCAGCGAAATCCAAGACGAGGACTAGGATTTGCACATCCGCTTGAGGGCAGGAGAGCCCGGGTAGACTCTCAACATCGGTGGATGCCCCTTCCACGAGGCTGCGATGAAACCCGCAGAGATGTCCGCACCCGAAACGGAGATCGAATTCAGGATCCGTACCCTTCAACCCAAGGGACAACGGGTCATGTTTTCCGAGCTCGCCGAAGCGTTTCCCGATTGCACCTGGCAAATCCTGTTCAACGCTCTCAGTCAATTGAGCAAACGAAAACACGTTGAGCTCGTCGCACACCGGTGGGACTATGAGGTGATTTTTCTGAGCCCTGGTCCTAACGGGCAGGCTACGTCCAGGTCCTCCAAAGCGAGCGAACACTATGAATATAGCGAGAGGCCACAGGTGTAAGGAAATTGGTCTGCTTGCGCTGTTCGTAGCGGTTGCAGGACTTGGCTGTGCACGAACTTCGACCCTCCTCGATCTTACGTCTACAGATCCTTCTCAAGATCAACGGAAAATCGCCAGCTACTACAGTCAGGAAGCGGTCCTACTCCGCTTAAAGGCGGAGGAACTCTCGCAACGGGTCTTGGTCTACGAACGCCTGTTCGGGGGCGAGTCCGAATGGGTCTCAGGTGCCCGCTTCCTCGTTCAGTTCTACGAAAATGCGGCAAAAGAACGGGAACATCTCGCGGGCTGGCATTTGGACATAGCTGGTAATGGCCATTCCCAAGCTATGAGACCCACTCTACCTTAACAATGGTCATCATGGATGACGTATGGAGGTCCCCATGTCTCGTCACATTACATATGCATTGATGCTGGTGACCATTCCTTTGCTGTTGCTAAGCAGTGCCTGCGCAGGAACGAGTGTTCAACCCGGCCAGCGTGGTCTCATGTGGCGTCCGTTTTCCGAAGGTCTTTCCACCGAACCTCTCAAGGATGGGTTCTACTGGAGGGCGCCCTGGAACGATGTCTACCTCTATGACGTTCGGTGGCAAAGCTTTACCGAAGGCATCGACGCCCTCAGCGCCGATGACCTTCAAGTCATCGTCAAGGCTGCGATCATTCTGAGGCCGATTCCTGAAGAAGTGTACTTTCTCGCGCACGAGGTGGGCCCGGATTTCTACCCTCGAATCGTGAAGCCGGAATTTTTGGCTGCAGTCCGGAGCGTAGTCTCCGGTTACAACATGGTCACGGTTCCGGAAAAGAGTTCCGAGATCGCCAGCAAAGTTCAGGCTGTCGTGGTTGAGAAATTGAAGGGCCGTCACCTTGCAATCCAAAGCGTCGCATTGGCGGACGTCGACTTTCCGCAGATCGTCTTAAGCGCCATTGAGCAGAAACAAGCCAAGGAGCAGGAAAAAGAACAGAAGGAATTTGAGCTGACGATCGCCATGAAGGATGCCGAGATTGCCAGGACTCGAGCCAAAGGTGAGGGAGATTCGATTCGGATTCGAGCCGAAGGCGAGGCAGAAGGATTGCGCATTCGGGCCATCGGACAGGCCAAAGCGCAGGAAACCATCACGAAAACGTTGACGCCCGACTATCTCCGCTACAAGTTGTACGACAGCCCAAACTCAAAACTGGTGCTATTGCCGGACAAACTCAACGTCCCGATCCTGGTCAACCCCGGTTCGGATCAGCCTCACCAGCTCATCCAGACGGACGCCCATTCCCGCTGAAGAAGAAAGGCAAGATCGATGTCAATGAATAACTTTCCCAACACTGATCGGAATCGGCGAACCGTGGCGTGGAATCTGCGACAGAGCGAACGGATCGAGTCGGTACGTCGTATTTCATACACTGTGACTCGGTCAGCAGATGAAGATACCTTCCGTGACCATCACGGTATGGCCCTGCTGATGAATATCACCTCTCAGGGAATGCTGCTCATCATGAAGGAAGCGCCCAAGAGGGAACAGGTCATGAATGTACGGGTGCCGACTCAGTTCGATCTCGTTGCAATCCCTACATTGGCTGAAGTACGTGGGGTACAGAAGGTGTCGCTCGACGAGAGGGAGAGTAGGTACCTGGTCGGCTTGAAATTCCTCTTCTAGGCTCTCCGTCGGGAGGATTCGGAACAGGACGGGATGACGAGCAAGATCAAACGGTTCAACGGGGTGTTGGCCTGGGTCATGGTCTCGGGGATCGTCCTCGTAGCCCTGACGATCGCGGCGGTGAATCTGCTCGACCGGCTGGTCATCGAGCAGGCCGCCGCCCAAAATCTTCACGCCGAGTTTCTTCGTGCCGCAGGTTCCGTGAGCCGCATCATCGGAAAATCAGGAAACATCCATGACCTCGACGCACTGCGGGAAGCATTCCAAGACATCTTCGAACTCAGGCCCGGCATCCATCGACTCTCGGTCTATGAGATCACGCCGGTCTCCACACGGTTGATCCTGAGCAGCGATCCAGAGGCCGTTCCCGATACCCTCAGCCTGCACGAACAAACAGAACTTACGGCCGGCCGCTCCGTGGCACATTTCGATGACTCCTTGGTCGACCGGGCCTGGCTCATCACGGCTCCGATCCGGCTGAACGGTCAGATTGTGGGCGCATTACGCGGCCGCTATTCAGTGTGGAAATATGATCACTTGATACGGCAAGAAGGGCGATTGGCCAAAGATGTCGGCATAGCCGCAGTGACCATCACCTGCCTGGTCTTCCTTCTGCTCATCCGGATGAAAGTCCACCAACCGATCCGCCAGCTCTTGCAAGCCATGCGACGCGCTGAGGGAGGAGATTTGACGAGCCAGGCTCCTCTCGTCGGACCATCCGACCTCCAAGACGTTGCCGGCCAGTTCAACCGAATGCTCGGTCGAGTCAGGGAGGCCCTTGCCGTCAAGGAGGCATTGCTAGGAGAGATCCAAGGGTTCAACGACATGTTAAAGAGACGAGTGGCCGAGACGAAGGAGGAATTGCACCGGGCCAACTCGATGTTGGTCGAAGCGCGTATCCAAACCGAGCGCGCCGAAAAATTAGCGGCGTTGGGGGAACTGTCCGCCGTGATGGCACACGAATTGGGAAACCCGCTGAATGCAATATCCGGCCACCTCCAGTTGTTATCGAAACAAGCGGATCGTCAGGAGCGTTATCGGCATTTGACCATCATTCGTTCTGAGATTGATCGGATGGTGACCATCATACAGCACATTCTTGAATCGACCAGGCTGCAGGTACGATCAGCTGCAGTCGACCTCAACGAGGTTATTCGAGGAGTCGAGGGTTTGATCGCACCAAGCCTGTCCGGAAAACGCATTGTGTTCAAGATGGACCTGGCAGCGCCGCTGCCCTCCGTTGGCGGGGATCAACGAGCACTCCACGGTATGATCTTCAATCTGGTGACCAATGCCATACAAGCTATGCCTGACGGTGGAGAATTGACAGTAAAGACCCTCTATGCCATTGATGAACGGATACAAGGGACGATCGTCCTTCGCGGAGACGCAGCGTTAAAGAGAGGCGCCGTCCGTCTGATCCTACAAGATACCGGCTGCGGGATCCCATCCGATCATGTGGCAAAGATATTCGAACCGTTTTTCACCACACGGCATAATCGCGGCGGGACTGGGTTGGGGTTAGCGATCTGCCATCGAGTGGTGTCGTCAGTCGGGGGGAGGATGGCCGTGCACAGTGTCGTTGGCCAGGGCACCTGCTTCACTATTGATCTGCCGGTATGGGATGATTCTCGCACAGGAGACCAGCACCATGAGTCGTGATCACCGTCTTCTCATCGTGGACGACGACACCCGCAGCCGGGAAATGCTGGCGGAAGCGCTTCGGCAGGCCAATTTCGAGATTGAACTGGCCTGTGACGGAGAGGAAGCGATCGATAAAGCGGGACACAGCGAATTCGACGCGGTCTTCAGCGACATCAAAATGGCTGGGGTTTCCGGCATGGAGGTGCTGGAGACGTTTCGGACCGTAGCCCCTGAGACGCCCGTGATCCTGATGACCGCCTTTGGGTCTGTGGAGACTGCGATTCAGGCTATGAAACAAGGCGCGTTCGATTACATCACGAAGCCAGTGAACCTCGATGAGCTCATCCTGGTGGCTCATCGCGCGGTCGAACATTGTCGGCTCGTCCGCGATCATCGTCATCTACAAAAGGTGTTCAGTGAACGCCCGCGGGCAGCCTCTACGATCGGGCAGAGCCGCAAGATGGTGGAGGTGTTTAAAGTCGTTGGAAAGGTTGCCCGCAGCCGGACAGCGGTGTTGATTCACGGCGAGAGTGGGACAGGGAAGGAACTGATCGCCCGGGCGATCCATGACAACAGCCCCCGTGCAGCTCGGCCTTTTGTCGCTGTCAATTGCAGCGCCATCCCGGACTCACTGTTGGAGAGCGAACTGTTCGGTCACGTGAAGGGGTCTTATACGGGCGCCCACGCCTCCCGAAGAGGGTTGCTGGAGGAATCCAGCGGCGGCACGTTCTTTCTTGACGAAGTGGGGGACCTGTCCCAGGCCGGCCAGGCTAAATTGTTACGCGCCCTTCAAGAGGGAGAAATCAGGCGAGTCGGAAGCAACGAAGCCGTTCCCGTAGACCTTCGGGTCATTGCGGCCTCGCGGCGCAGTCTTCATCAACTGGTCAACATGGGACGATTCCGCGAGGATCTCCTCTATCGCTTGAATACCGTCACCATTACGTTGCCTCCGCTCAGAGAGCGACCGGAGGATATTCCCTTGCTCGCCGAGTTCTTTCTTGCTCGTCATAGTACAGAGAAGCAGGCCGAGACTGCTTCTCTGTCTCCCGGTGCGATGCAGGCCCTGCTCCACTATCCTTGGCCCGGCAACGTGCGCGAACTGGAGCACGTCATCGAACGGGCCGTGGCGCTGGCCACCCACACGGTGTTGTCTTTGGATGATCTCCCTGCTGAAATTCGCAACGGTGAAGGCAGCCGCACGGATCAGTTGGAGAATTTGCCAGGCACACTGAGCGCTCTCCAACGCGAGCACGTACTCAAAGTTTTAGATTCAACTGGAGGCAACAAAGAACAGGCCGCTCGCTTGCTTGGCATCAGTAGGCGAACGCTCTACCGTTGCCTTGATCGATACGGGATGGGCAAAGACTCCTCGTCATCCACCTCGGAACCCCTCGACTCGGCTACCTCGTAGTCGTTTGTAGTCACTACGCTCAGTTTCTACATCCTCGCAGAATCCTGAGGTATTGTGTGTCGACCTGGCATCGATTGACACAATGACACATCAATAATTTGAGTTCTCACTGGGTTTATCTTGCACATTGGTAGTTCGCATCATTCATCGAGCCGGCAGAAGCGCATCATGATAAACGCCCTGGCATCAGTATTGCTGTAACTTGCTTGGCATCGGAACCGACTCTGCACATGAGGGCTTGTAGTGAACATATCGACAGAACCGAGATAAATCAGTAAGGAGGCCGCATGTCTTGCAAACGCTGTGGTGGTTTGATGGTCGTCGAAGCTTCTTGCGATCTCATGGAAGATGCCTGCTCCACGGGAATAGATCCACTGCGATGCTTGAACTGCGGAAACCTCGAGGACGCCGTCATATGTGCCAATAGAGTGGCCCCTCAACCGCAGAATGACATGCGGTCACGAAGAGGGAAGGCCAGAGGACCGAGAATCGTTCAAGTGGGTTGGCTGCCACAAGCAATATAACCGGAAGGTGTCATCGCGGAGTGCCCACGCGATTATGCCCCTCCCCTCCTGGAGGGGCCCCTTCCGCCAATACCGTTCGAATATGCACACAGTGAACTGTGCAATTCGTTCGGGCGAACCCAACGGAGGTGAACGTGAACACCACAATGGGATCACTATGGGGAATCGTATTAGCTGGTGGGGATGGACTGCGACTCAAAGAATTTGTTCGCGAGCACACAGGTACTGAAGCGCCTAAACAGTTCTGTGCCTTGATCGGCACGCGAACCATGCTGGAGCGCACCGTACGACGAGCACGGTTGCTCATCCCATCGGAACGGCTCGTGGTTGTTGGCACAGCTCATCATCGACGATATATGTTTCAAAGTTTCGGCAAGAAGCCTCCCGGCTCGGTATTGTTTCAGCCGCTTAACCGAGATACGGCACCGGGCATTCTCTTCCCTCTTGTGCATATTCTTCGAAGAGATCCCTATGCACTGGTCGCCATTTTTCCATCCGATCATTTTGTATTACCGGGCCGACGTCTGATGCGCGCTGTGGGCGAAGCAACGGATTTTCTGGTACGCACTCGTTCCGACTCCCCTATCGTGCTGGCCGTTGAACCAACATCTCCGGAAGTGGAGTACGGTTGGATGAAGCTCGGCCCATCGATCTTGTCGGATGGACCGACATCGATCTGCCATGTCGATCGATTCGTGGAGAAACCCTCTGAGGAAGCGGCTGATGTCATGCTGCAAGACGGTTGGCTTTGGAACACGATGGTATTCGTGTCGCGGGCTGCCTCACTCATGGAGTTATTTCGAGAAGCAGTGCCGGATTTGGTCGCCTACTTCGAAATGCTTCAGCGGTATGTCGGAGACGCCCAGGAACATGAGATCGCCAATGAAGTGTATCGCATGATTCCCACTGTAAATTTCGCGGCGACGGTTCTCGCGCGCCAATTCTCGCGCCTGCTCGTGCTACCGACCACGCATGTTCAATGGAGCGATTGGGGAAAGAAGGAACGGATTCTCCAAGCCATGTTTGACCTCGGCCAACGTAGGTACCCGTCGGTCGCCGCTGCTCGCGCGGGTTTGGTTTTCTCGACGAGTGCCCGTGACATCGAGAACAGCATCGATCGCAACCGTTCCTGGCCGAGTTTGTCCGCCAGCGCGTGACTGGAATGGCAGACAGGAGGCTGCCTCCGGGTGAAAGACGAGAATGGTATTCGGACAGCAGGTGGGCAGCTGCTTCGGTACCCTTGAAGGAGGGCGCTATGGGGCCGAGTCATAAATTCAACCGTACCGCCATCGCAGCAACCGGTCTCAGCCTGGTCGCTACACTGGTCGGGGCTCAACCTCATTCCGATCCGTCCGCTTCCAAGACCGTCACTGGGGAAGTGTCCACGGTCGAGGGCGAATTTCATATGGCCAAGACCCCTCAAGGCGAGGACATCCTTGAGATCGTGGACAAGTCCTATGTCGTCACGACTCGGACAGGTGAAGAGCTGCGTCTGGAACTCAGCCGCGACACGAAAGTCCCCCAGAGAGCCAATCCCGGGGACAGGATCGAAGCCAGAATTTCGCAGGAAGGCCATACCCTTTCGGTGACGCGGATCGAGTAGCAGTTTTGTGAACTCATCGTCGAGTGGAAGTCTCCAGACTTACAGGGCGGGAAATTCGAGCCAGATCTGTTTGCCGTGAAGGGAGAGGGTGTGATCGAGTCGTTCGACCATAGGGAAACCTACAGAAGAGAGGAGGAGCTCATGGATGGATATGGCAAGCGGGTTCTTGTCGTGGACGACGACGAAGAGGCCCGGCAGTTTCTCGCCGATTTGCTTCAGCAGGCGAAGTATAACGTCCATCTTGCCGCTGACGGGCTTGAGGCTTTGCACGAGATGAAAAAAAGACACTTTGATGCGGTACTTACGGACTATTACATGCCGCGGATGAACGGGATGGAATTCTTGGTCCTCAGCCAAGTGGTCTGGCCGAATACCCCGGTCATTCTTCTCTCCGGTGATACCGAAGACCTCGTCGATCACGCAGCCGAACGGGGAGCGTTCTCATGCGTCCGCAAACCGTATAACACCCAACATGTACTCAGCGTGCTTCGTTCGGCAACGCTGCAAACGCCCGAAGATCGTTGGAAGCAGACGATCGCTCGCGTGTCCTGATAGAAGGAGAGCGTAATGCGGTGGCACGTTTATGTCGCAGCGACTCTCTTGAGCGGATGCCAGGGGATCCAACCACTCGATGAGACACGGGCGTCGAAAGACGCGGTCTTCGTGAATTCGTGGAAACAGTACACCCATTGCCAGTCGAGCCCCCATGTGACTCAGAAGTGGCAGGACGCTCAACAGTTGAATCGCGCTGTTAGCCTCATGGATCAAGCTGCGCGTGCAGCTCGGTTACTGCCTGAAGTCATCGAGCAGACATTGGCGGATCCTCCTCCCCGTTTTGCGGTGGACCCCAAAGCCATGGCTGCTGCGTGTACCTTGTTGGCCGGACAAGCCGCTCAAGACGAAGGACACTCCGGATTCGCGGAAGAGATGTTTAGTTTCGTCGTCGCCAACTTTGCTGAACCTCGATATGCCTACTACAGGGAGCAAGCCCAAATGGGCCTCGACCGCATTGAAGAAGCCATCGAACAGGTTATAATCGCATCGACCAGTCAAACGCCTGACTTCGTCCCGGATTGAAGAAGAGTCTGACGTCCTCTCCTTCGCCCGTGATCAGGAATTGGACACGGCCAGAGCTGGGAGGCATGACTTCCGCCCTTAGAAACGGTATGAAGGCGAACTGATGGCGCCAGCGTACGATTTCGATCTCCTGTGTATCGGCAGCGGGCCGGCCGGCCAACGTGCGGCGATCCAAGCCGCGAAACTGGGAAAGCGAGTCGCTGTCGTCGAACGCCGACGCATTCTCGGCGGGGTCTGCGTCGAGACCGGGACGATTCCCAGCAAGACCTTTCGCGAGGCAGTCGTTTCCTTCGTATCCACAGCGGATCATATTGAACATCACCTGGGAAATCATTTCGAAAGCCGACCCACGACGGCTCAGTTGTTGACGCGTGTCGAAGACGTGACGACACGCGAAGTCGAAGTGGTAGCGGATCAGCTTCGCCGAAATGATGTCGCACTGATTCAAGGCCAAGCTTCCTTCAAGGATACGCATACCGTCGTCGTTACAAACGAAGACGAATCGAGACTCATCACAGCCGCCAACATCTTGATCGCGGTCGGCACGGTACCCGCGCGACCTGATGGTGTACCCGTCGACAGACAAGTCATTCTCACCAGTGACGATATGGTGAAATTGGGGCGACTTCCTCGGAAGATGGTCGTGATCGGAGGAGGTATCATTGGTGTCGAATACGCGTCGATGCTGGCCGCGCTGAAGATCAACGTGACGCTGGTGGATAAGCGGACGCAACTCCTCGAGTTTCTCGATTCCGAAATTGTTGAGGAATTGATGCACCAAATGCGTAATCGGAACGTTACCTTCCGATTGGGTGAGGCGGTCGAACGGCTGGAATTGACTGAAGATCAACCGCGTCGCGCCGTGATCACCCTGGAGTCCGGGAAGCGTATCGTGTCGGAGTCCGTGCTCTATTCGATCGGGAGGATCGGTGCAACAGATCCACTCAACCTTGGGGCGATTGGTTTAACAGCTGACAAGCGCGGACGGTTGAAGGTCGATGCACAGTATCGGACGGAGGTGCCGCATGTTTTTGCCGCGGGAGACATCATCGGCTACCCCAGCCTCGCTTCCACATCAGCTTCGCAAGGCCGTCAGGTCGCTTGTCACGCGTTCGGAGTCGAAGTGGAACCCCTCCCCGAGCACTTACCCGTTGGCATTTACGCCATTCCTGAAATTTCCATGGTAGGACCACCTGAACATGAGCTGACTGAGCAGCACGTTCCCTACGAAACCGGCGTCGCCCGATATCGAGAGATCGCACGGGGACAAATCCTCGGCGACGACAGCGGTCTGGTGAAGCTCCTCTTTCATCGAGAAGACCGGCGTCTCCTCGCGGCCCACGCCATCGGCACCGGGGCGACCGAACTCATTCATATCGGGCAGGCTGTGCTCGATCTGGGCGGGGGGCTGAATTACTTTCTACGCGCGGTGTTCAATTATCCGACCTTGGCGGAGTGTTACAAAGTCGCAGCGCTGGATGCGTTTAACAAACTGTCGATGTAACTATCTGCATCAGATCGGAACATCGTGAGGAGCCGAACACCCTCTTGCGTATTGGAGCCGGAGGCAGCCCCGCATGAAGCGGTCCGTTCCAACGCTACCGGTCGTTGGTCTCTACCTTCTCATCTCTGCTTGCGCAAAGGTAGACACCATCCTGTTGACGAACGAGACATTTCCGCCCAAGAACTCCGCCGACGAGGTGGCCGTGCTGCAGCAAAACCCAACGCGACCATATCGAGAAATTGCGGAATTGCGGATCGGCGATACCTCGCTGAGCTTCGGCAGCTTGCAGCGAAAGATCTTGAGTCGGGCGGCGACTCTCGGAGCCGATGCCGTCGTGTTTGACAAGCCACAAACTCAAACGACTCATGAAATAGCGTATGAGCCAGTCTATAACCCGTGGGGCTATTACAGTCCATACTATGGCAGTCCTTGGGGCTATGGCGGCGGATATGGTGGCCCATTTGGAGGATGGGGCCCGTGGGGAGGAATGTACTCCGGCAGCGTTGCAGTCCCGTACGACGAGACGATTAGAATGCTCAAGGGAACAGCCATCCGCTATACAGAAACGGCGAACGTGAACGATCTTAAGACAGATCAATGAACTCGTTATCGCTAGGGCTTTACATAGGTTGGCGACTCATGCCCAGCCGCTCGCCAAGAAACACCATCCGTCCCAGTCTCACCATACCCTGCCGGATCATTTCATCGGACCATTCGTTCATCGATACTGCCGGCCACGGACTACTCTTCTGTGCCTGTGCGATGCTGGTCGGGTGTGTGTCAGTGCGTGTCGAGCCGTTGACCCATGAGTCGTATCCGCCGCGCAACAATCATATTCCTGTGCAGTGGCTGGAGTCCGAGCCCGGTGCTCCGCATATCGATCTGGCCCGGATTATCGCGACGAGCCAGACTGCGGATGAGGACCAGATGCGCGACAAAATCTTGGCTCGTGCAGAATCGATGGGAGCCGACGCGGTGGTGCTGGGGAGATCGGACGTTTTGGAATCCATGATGGGGCCGAGTCCTCTCTATGAATCGACCCTCGGACCGACGGCGGACAGCTTCAGCCCCTACGCAAGCGGCTGGGGGTGGTGGAATCCCTTCTACTACGATCCCTGGAGTTTTGTACAAGGAGCTGCTGACCAGACTGGGCGAACAGAAGTGTTGACCGGGACGGCCATTCGTTATGTAGCTGGGAAGTAATCTGGAATGTGGACTACACTAAGTTGTCGGAATTGCCCGTGAAGGAGGACCTATGAAGGTACGAAGACCGTGGGTCTTAGTCGGAGTGCTTGCAATAGGTGCCACTGCCTGTGTCGGTACAAGCCATGGAGAGCACAATAATCTCGGGCCAAGCGATCCGGTCGTTGACCTTTTAACAAAAGGCATTACCCAGCTGAACGGCAATATCAATGCACTGTCGAAACGTATGACCGACGCACAACAGATTTCGACCAAAACACCTCCCGTGCTGCAGGACCTGCAGGCTCTCGATTTATCTGGCTGGCAACTGCACCGTCAACAATGGGTCTTACAGCGTGATCATCTGGTTTTGGCCCGGGATAGCCTCCAGCGGGCATCCGCTCAGCCTGAACAGAAGAAGCAGTTGCTGGACCAGTGGCGGCAGCACCAGCAAGAGTATGCGAAAGCCCTTCAGGAACTCCGTCAACAGCGACAAAACCTGGAGAATAAGCATCTAGATGTGGAATCAGGTTTGATCGAACAGGGGCTTCAGTGATTGGTGACACTTCATCAGAGGAGAACCATCTCCCTGCTGATGCCGAGGGATTGGTACTTTGGGCGTGATTGATCTTGAACAAGAAAGGAGCATGCCGATGAAAAAACAACGTCAAATTCAGAAGCTGATTAAGGGCGCGCGCCCCGACGAGAGAGGCAACCTCAATGGATCTCACGGGGACATCGTGCACCGTGTTGCAGCGGCTGCCTATGAACTGTATCAGCAGCGCGGCAGAGAAGACGGCCATGATGTGGAGGATTGGCTGAAAGCCGAAGCGATCGTGAAGGGCCAATCAGTACACTAAAGAACAGCTTCCCTCTGTCGCTTGGTGATGCAAGCAGGGAGAGCGTCTCTTCGTACCGTAGTCGTGTGTTCGTTGTTCGAGCCGCTCGTCGGGTGCATCCCACTTCTGTCGTCGTGCGCCTAGGGTTCCCCGCTGTAACCTGATGATTTAGTGCTCGCACGATAGGGTTATTCGGAGCGGGCGAGGGCATGCAGTGTTTGAAGATCGTACTGAAGCAGGTCACCGACCTGCTCGATAGCAAGGTCCGGAGCAGGAAGACCGGCGATCGCCTGGGGATCTCTCGCATAGTGACCTTGTCGGGGGAAAACCGTGGTGACGCGGCTGCTCCAGCTTTTCTTGACTGCAGTGAGAATCCGTAGTTTGTCGTCCACAAGAATGTAGTGATCGGCCTGAAATCGTCGCTCAACGTCATCCAATTCCTGCTCCTTGTGAATGTAGATCAAGACGTTGCCGTTGACAGCGGCGTACAACCCGGAACGTTCGATCTTCCACGGTTGAAAGACAACGTCGCCATCCGACAAAATCACCACCTTACCCCAATGTTTGACATGATCGAGCACACTCAGCGCCTGAGGAAACAGCCGGCTCGCGAACGGATAGTTGATGAGGAACCGCGAGACTGTCAGCACGTGAGGATCGCGGGGGTATTCCACACGATACTGTTGCAGCGCTCTCAAATAATCAGCATAGCCCAAATCGCTGCGTAGCCGCTCGAAGATGGTCCAATAGAGCTGTTCTCGCTTGAGACCTACTTCCCGTTGCAGGTGTTCTTTCAGATCGGCAGTGACCCGATCGTTGTCCAGCAACGTATTATCGACGTCGAAGAGGAATACCACCGTCGGTAATGACATGACGCTCCGCTTTGCCGGTCCCGCCAATTATCATCTGCGAAATTGTGACCTCTCCTCCGTTTTCACGGGGCAGAGAACGTCACACACATGATGGAGTGAGTTGCCCGCTCACGCGGGGTACGGGACGATTGATCACAGTCTCAGTCTAACCACGATCGCTCCCATCACATCTCCCTTTTTGAAATCTTGTTTAACACTATTAGGATGATGATTATGGCAGTCCACGCAGCTCTGTTCGATCGCAAGGTCAGCGGAAAGCCCCTTGAACTCTTTCCCATCGTTGAATGTCAGGACTTTCAGCTTGGGATCGGCCAAGAGTTTTTTCAGAGCCTCCGCCTCCGCCTCGGTCTTGGGAAAGTTTGACGTATACAAAGGGGTCAGCGACACAAGGCCCACATCCACTCCTTTGACCAAGGTTTTCAGTTCCTGCCCTGCCACCTTCACGAACTGAAACGGAAGCATGATCGAATGGCTATCTTTCACCCAATCTTCTTTGGCTTGGATGTTCACTTGCTTGACCCGCTCTGTGACAAACTCAACATAGACCGTGCGGAACGCTTGGACGGTGGCGAGAAGATATCGAACCAGGAGGTCATTAGAAACTTCCGCCGCCCCCGACAACGGCATCACCAACACTGCCGCGAACATAAACCATTTCACAACAGCCGGCTTTCTACCTAGTGGCCACAGCATAGTTGCTCCTCCCATCAGATTGCACTTTCCTTACCTGTCACAGGTTCAATACTGCTCCGTCCACTCGAGCTTCTTTTAGGATGGGATCCGGCGACGATGCCAAGCGATAGGCCACCGTCTCTTCGCATCGACCGGTGACAGTGTGCCGGCTTTCCCCTTCCCAGTTCCCTCGGCAGGAGTATTCCTCAACTGTAAAGTCATTGTCGAGGGCCTCGATCCTCAGTTCCCGGTACGCGACCGTACGCACAGTGCGACCTGTGCGGGACCGCTCAAATTTTCCCCGTTAACCTCTAAAATGCAGGCCATTTTCGCCTTTCTCGATTGGCACATGCTTTGCTGCCGTCTGGACGGAGGCGTATGGCTATAGATCGGTCTAAGGAGGGCTCCACCGTGCGGACGTGGTTGAACAAATGTGGTGACCGGGAACTATTCTGGGTGATGCTGGCATTAACGGGCTTGCTCGTGTTCGGGTTTACCGTATTCGCCAGCGCTGCGCCGATGGGCCCCAACGATTGGGAATTGGCGACCGTGGTAGCCGGGCATGATGCGGCACCGGAAGTGGAACGGAAGCTTGGCCTATCCCCCTGCCTGGTTCCAAACTCGACCGGAGATACGATTTCTTATTTGTACAACGTAGCAGGAGCTAAAGGTTCAAGCTATCTCCGACTTGACGTTAATGCCCATGTGGATGCAATCACAGTGTCCCAGGACCCTCCCATCGCGGGAGTATGCTACGCCCCGATACGCACATCCCTGCCGATCAGAACCGCGAAGGGAATTGAACTTGGCGTGACCATCGACCACGTCATCAAGCTTTACGGCGAACCGACCGCCCGTTTTAGCGTTGGACCGATGGCACGGCTTCGTTACGAGGCCATGTATGATCGCTCGTACGAGTGGAATCTCGTGTTCAGACACGGGCGTCTGGTCGAGTGGACAGTCGCGACCGAGGATTAGCCGCTAGTCAGTCTCCCGGTACCGAGCCTTCACAACGTTTCAACGCTTCGAAGGAGTCTCCCTGCGTATACGGCTCCATCGCTGCCGCATCTTCCCGTTCAATGCGACTTTGCTCCCCTTCCCACGCGGAAAACTCTGTCGGAGCATGTGGGAACATACAGACCCCAAGGCGCAGTCTCAACGGACACCACCTCCGGCGTATCAGAACGTTATCATCGTCCGTGTCACCGTCATGTTCCGGCACTCCCTCTGCTTGAACCATTCACCTACGGGGGAGGATAATTCATAATTCGATCGAGAGCACTCTCGATGCATACCCAGGCAAGAAAGGGGCTTATCGTCGGTGTCGTCGTCGCATTGACGGTGGGCATTTTTCTGTTCGATATCTTGACGCCTCGTGGTCTGACGAACCAGGTTCTGTACGTGGTCCCGCTTCTGATTTCTTTTCTCTCCATGGGGACGACGTTTCCTCTCGTAGTCGCAAGCGTCTGCACCATCCTCAATCTTGTTGGTTTCGTATTGAGTCCTGATATATTTAACATTCCTCTGTGGGTGGCTCTCAGCAACCGGCTGTTCAGTCTGGTGATCATATGGACTCCGGTCTTATACTTCCAGCAACGCCGCAGACACGAGGAACAACTCACCCGGATGAACGAGGAGCTGGAACAACGTGTACGGGAACGCACCAAGGATTTGGCGTCAGTCAATCAGGCGCTCGTGACGGAAGTCTCCGAACGAATGCACACCGAACGAATGCTCGACGCAAGTCGCCATGAGTTGCGATCCTTGGCTGCGGAGTTACTTCGCGTACAGGAGGAGGAACGGCGGCGTATTTCTCGCGACCTTCACGACGACATCAACCAACGGTTAGCCCTCCTCGCGGTCGAGCTGGAGGTTCTCGATCGGCCGCTGTCTCTGACACCAGAACAGCATGGTCGAGTCGTCCGGGCTGTTCAAGACCGAGTGGCTGAACTCTCCGAGGACGTTCGGCACCTGGCTTACCAGTTACATCCCTCCATCCTCGACGACCTCGGTCTCCCCATCGCGCTCCAACGGTTAGTGGACGACTTCACCGCTCGGACCGGAACGACCGGTCAATTCGCGAACCATGGTGTATCAAAAACACTTCCACAGAATATCGCCACATGTTTGTATAGGGTCGCTCAGGAGAGTTTGGGAAACATCGCGCGGCATGCGCAGGCATCGACGGTATCCGTCGAACTCAGCCGGACGCGAGAGTCTCTCATGATTGTGATCACCGACAACGGCGTCGGGTTTGATCCTCATTCGGTGCGAAACGGATTGGGATTACTGAGCATGAAAGAGCGGATCGCCTTAGTGAACGGATCATTGGACATCGCCTCCACCGTAGGGAAAGGGACGCACGTATGCGTCCGGGTCCCGCAATTCGAGGACCATCTATGAACAAACCGCGCGTGCTGCTCGCTGATGATCACACCCTTGTCCTCGACGGATTCCGGAAACTCCTAGAGGAGCATTGCGAGATTGTGGGCGCAGTCGAAGATGGACGGGCCCTGCTCGAAGCTGCGGAGCGGCACCGACCGGACGTCATCACACTGGATATCTCGATGCCTCAGCTCAATGGCATCGATGCAGCCCGTCGGCTACGCAAGATCGCTCCGCAGGCCAAACTGATCTTCGTCACGATGCACGCAGATCAAGCCTATATCAGCGAGGCCTTTAAGTCGGGAGCTTCAGGCTATCTCCTCAAGCGGTCCGCCGGATCCGAACTTGTTCAAGCGATTCACACCGTGATGGACGGGAACTATTATGTGACGTCCTTGATCGCCAAGAACCTGGTCCATTCCGCTCTTGCAGGCGGACGAGCCCCTTTGATCCAGCGCGACACACTTACCGTGCGTCAGCGCGAGGTCCTTCAGCTGGTCGCCGAGGGCCGAACGGTTAAGGAGATTGCCGGCGTCCTCAATATCTCCCCCAAAACAGTTGAGTTCCACAAATCGCAGCTCATGGAACAACTCGATCTTCACACCACCGCTGAACTCACGAAATATGCACTCACCCACGGACTGATCTCTTCCGAGTAACTACCCCGTCCGCCCAGCATCATCTCACCCTACCTTCCCTTACCCGGTAGTCTTTCTTGGGTCTCCTAGGCATATCCCTAGTTCTGCTGGTTCGTGCGATTGAGTACACATGTAAGAGATAACCGAGCGACGCCCATTGGCCGGTCCAGGGCTGCGTCCAAGGAGGGTTCACATGAAGAAAGTGCGTGTGCTGCTCGCCGATGAACACCCGCCGCTCCTGCATTACCTGAGCGCTTTGCTCTCAGACGACTTCTGTGTCGTTGGTACAGTCAGCGACGGAAATGCCTTGGTGGCCGCAGCGTTGAAACTACAGCCGCAGGTTATTATTTCCGATGTCGACATGCCGATCATGAGCGGTCTGGAAGCGGTTCGACAAGTGAAAGCCCTCATGCCTGACGTCAAGATTATTTTCCTGAGTAATCACAAAGAGCAAGAATACGTCGCAGCGGCATTTTCTGCAGGGGCCTCGGCCTTTCTCTCGAAAGTGGGACGGCGCAACTTGCGCGGCAGGCTCAGGGCGGTCATTCGGGACCTTCAACCTGGACCACTCGAACGGTATGCCGGTCATGCCTTCTTCGGACATGACACGTGGATACCGAATGAAAAAGGAGTGGCGTAGGATGTCATCGGTTCAGGCGATCACGACCAACGTGTGCAAAGATCAGCTCGTGGATCGTTGCCTGTTGTGCCGTCGGGTACGACGGTTTTACAGAGAGCAGGGCGGCCCGGGGGAATGGGAAGACTTATCGGGATTCCTGACTCATTACCGACTTGTGCTGTCATCCCTGCAGGTGGTCGATGTCTATTGTGAAACGTGCGAGACATTCTACCGTCAGCTGCTGACGTACGGGCAGCCGGACCAACCGCGTGCAGAATCGACCGCTGACCGCCGGATCAGGGCGTAGCAACGTATATGGACGGTCGCAGCCTTCAGGAATACGTGTCACCCAGTTCCAGGCTTGAGCCTGGGATCGTCGTCTTTGGACATGCGATGCAGTTGAAGTACGCCAACGAACAAGCCCGTCAACTGATGGGCAAGTGTGACGGACATCACGCGACTACCTTGTCGAAAAATGACCTGCGTATCGAGATCGTCAAGTTGGGAGCCCGAGTCAGGGAACAGGACTGCACACTGTGGGATGACGACCTCGTCTCTCAAGTAGGAACTCAGAAAACGGTTCGAACCACGCAAGGATCATTTCGTCTCCGGGCATTTGGAATGCCAGACTATCAGTGCAGCGCGCCCCAACAAATCATGATCGTCATTGAAGATCGTCAGAGGGAGCCTCGCGTCCGAATTCGGCGAGGTAGAACGAACCCCGAGTGAGGCTACAGGCATCATCTTCTCCTTTTTCCCACAAATGATCTTCTGACGCAAGGAGGGCACCATGCCGATCGCAGACCTTTTTCCCTTTTTCGAAGATCCGACGGCTCTCATCGTGGTCGCCGCCATTATGTTGCTGATCGTCAGTACCTTCAGGGACAGAAGACAGCATCGTCGACGCGCTTCGCGTCTCCGTGAACATCTCTTAACTGACACCGTGATGCATCTTCGTCCGAATGGACGGCTGGGACACTGATTATCGTCGTCAGGCAAGGCAGGAAGGTTTGTGTCCGTACCGAAGAGGATTGGAAGATTACATCGCTGACTATCCTTACTGTTCCACGGGATTGAGATCGGTAGACCTTCGATCACTCCACACAATGGGCGGCCCAATGCGTTGTTGGGCTGAGCAGAGGACCAAGCGGCACACTGTGGGAGCAAACAAGAGGGCAGATTCATGAGAGCGGCGTCACTGACTCGACAACGCGCATCCGCGGAGATCACGCCTCGGCCTGGTGAGGAGCTGTCTATGCAGCGTCGTATTCTTGTTATCGACCATGACGATGATTTCCGTGTGGCTCTCTGTGATCGACTTCGTGCGATGGGATTTGACGCGACAGGGGAAGACAGTGGCATCTCAGCGCTGGCACGGCTGGCACGCGAAGCCCCGCATGTATCATTCGTCGGCGTGCTATTGGAATTGGATATGCCCGCGCTCGGCGGGATGGCCGTGTTACAGGAACTACGGGACCGCTACCCTTCCATACCGGTAATCGCCATGTCCCATTCGACTCTCATCGACCGCCTGCGGCAGGCTATCAGATTGGGAGCCAGGGAATATCTCGTTAAACCATTGGACACAGAATTGTTTCGATCGAAATGCTTCTTCGTCTTTGACATCAAGCAGGATGGCATATGATTCGACAACGCAAGATCGACCAGGAACTCCAGGTCAGTGTCCATCCAGTGATGCGGCGGAAGCTGCCCCCTTCTGCACGCGGGTGTTCACCTCCCGAACATCCGTTCTGCACCACGCTGGGGGAAATCACTGGCCTGGTTTCTGATCGAGACGTCGACGGTCTCGTTCCGACATTCAGATCAAAGAGGCAGCCCAATCGGAAACGATCGTCTCCTTCACTGTATGTCTGGCTTGTCAGGGGATAACACCGGGGGTCGATGAATGTCTGAAGGAGGCTCCATGACATGTGACCGATGCGGCGGACTCAGCGTTGCCATGCACTTTATCGGCGATCATACGTGGGAGTACGATGGGTGGCTCTGTATGAATTGTGGCAACGTGATCGACCCCCTCATCCTGACGAATAGAGACGTTCAAGCAAACGGAGCCTTAGGGTCGATGGCCTTAAAGGGGATGAGGCCTGCTCGCGGAGAGGTCGGACCAGGACGATCGGTGCGTTTGGCTCGGCCATGAAACGACTAAAAAAACCCATTCCGGCTGTCGACGAACTCGACACCTTCATCGAACGAGACAATCCAGACTAAGGTTCACCTTACCTCGGCAGGGCGTTCTCTCAACTGCTCATGCGCAGCTTCCGATGAGATGCGCCATTCAAGACCACTACGCGGGGAAACAGGAACCGACGCGGCGCGGAAAAGATGGCTCTGTGCCAGAAAACCGAGTAGGCCCGACATCCATTCCGGTAAAGGAAAGGACCAGATATCTATGAATGATCGCCGCGATTTACGAACGCTCCGAGTCAGTCTGATCATCGCGTTGGCATGCCTTGCATCCTTTTCCGGCTGCGCGCATACGTCGACGCCCAATCCTTCGGTCCGCACACATTTCGTCCAGATCCGCGAACAGGTCAGTCCCCAGGATTTATATGTCTACGTGGGCGAGGAAGTTCGCTGGCAGAATCTGCGGTCGGACCCTGTCAATGTCAGCCTTCTGAGCCATCATCGTCTGGATCTCGTATCATGCGAGAAGGGATTTACCCACTTCGGTACCATGGATGATTCCGCGACGATTCCGCCCCGGGAATATGCGAGCCTGTGCTTTTCCTAGCCCGGAACCATCCAATACAACGTCTGGCTGGACCCCGACAATCCACGTGGGAGCATGACACCCACAGCCAGGGTTCAGGTCTCCGTCCCACCGACTGTCCGGAAGTAGAACCGGCAAAGCGAGTCATGTGAAATCATCCGCGAATGCTGTAATCCGAGCTACAATGGGCACGCGGCTGAATCACACGCCCCAAGACAAGACAGCTTCCGTTACCTGAAGGGAGGAAAACAAAATGAACTGGTTCTATCTCGTCATCGCCGGAATGTTCGAGATCGTATGGGCGATCGGGTTGAAATATACGGAGGGATTTACGCGACTTGGGCCGAGCACCGGCACGATGATAGCCATGATCGCGAGTTTCTATTTTCTCGCACAGGCATTGAAGACCATTCCTGTGGGAACCGGTTATGCCGTGTGGACGGGCATCGGCGCAGCTGGCACAGCGATCTTGGGAATCGTGTTGTTCGCCGAGTCGACCGCACTACTCCGACTCGTCTCGTTGTTGCTGATCGTGACAGGCATCGTCGGACTGAAAGTAAGCACCTAGCACGACAATGTGCCCCAGGCTCTTCTAGCTCGGCTTTTTGCCGGAAAACACGGTCGCGTCGCAGCTTAAATACTTGAGTTGCTTCATGGGAATAATAAACACCTCCTTGGGTGTATCGACCTCGAGCACTTCCATGTCATCGCTAATCGTATGACGGACGGCATCTTTGACTATCAGTTCCTGGTTGTCGACAAACACCACTTTCACCCAATATTGCACCTCGTGACTCCTTTCTTACGAAACCATGCCCAGTTCAGCCGAACGCCGGCTTGCCGCCTCCACCGCGGACATCAGCGTCGCACGGAAACGTCCCCGTTCCAACTCATGAAGACCCGCAACCGTCGTTCCCCCCGGGGACGCCACGCGATCCTTCAGAACCCCCGGGTGTTCGTGGGACTCTATAACCAGCCGCGCCGCCCCAGCCACCGTTTGTGCGGCGAGCAGTTGTGCGGTTTCTCTTGGAAGCCCCATCTTGACACCGCCGTCCGCTAGGGCTTCGATCATGATGTAGACATAGGCGGGCCCGCTGCCGCTGAGTCCGGTGACGACATCCATCGACCGCTCAGCCACGACCACGACAGTCCCGATGACCTCGAACATGGCTCGTGCGATCGCCACATGATTCTCCGATAAGTCGGTTCCATAAGTCAGGGCCGTCACACCTTCGCGGATACTCGACGGAGTATTAGGCATAGCACGGACAATCCGTTGGGCCCCGTGCACTTGGCGGGCAATCCGTGCAATCGGATATCCCGCTGCAACGGACACGATCAAGACGTCGGAGCCGATACCTGGGGCAATTTCTCCCAACACCTCGTCGAGAATCTGCGGTTCCACGGCGAGCACGATGACTTGTGCACCGGAAACCGCCTCTCGATTTGATCCGGTTGTCTCCACTCCGTACGTTTGTTGGAGCGATTCAAGACGGCGCGGAACGATATCCGAAGCAACAAGCTGAGCAGGGTGAACGAGCTTCGCGTGTAATAGGCCGGCGATCATGGCTTCAGCCATATTCCCCGCCCCGACAAAGGCTATCCGGAGGCCCGCGAGCATGGGCGCGATTATACTGTCGGCCTCTCCTCTCCTTCAACTTGCAACTTGCCGTAGTCGCAGTCTCTTCTGTACAGTGGTAGCGAGGATTATTGTGCTCGTGGAATTATTCTATTCGGCGCGTGGAGGCACTCATGAAGCAGGTAATCGTGTGGAGTGTTGTGCTCGTCATACTGCTGGCTGCGACCAGTTGGGCCCGCCGAGAATCCTTCACCCCAGAACAGAAAGCCGAGCTCGAGAAAGTCGATCGGGTGCTGGTGGAGGTGATTGCGCTCTCAGACAAGGGATCGATCGATCCCGGTGCGCTCAGTGATGTTGTCATCAAACGGATGAAGGAGCTGAGTTACACGGTGGCGACCGATCCGTCCCAAGCGCACGACGTCGTCTTCAAGGTGAAATGCGAACAGCGGAAAACCTGGGAAGGCACCACGAACATGGGGAGTGATGCGGATCAGCCGGATTCTCCGGCGCGCGTGTGGAAAGGGCCAGCCTGTCAACTGTCTTATTTGTTAGATGGAAAGAAGATGGGTTGGCGCAAGGAGGTGAGAACGGAGTTCGTCGACGCGCAGCAAGCAGCCGACGCGGCGAAGGCCGGCGATCCGACCGCCTATGCCATGAGCAAACTAAAGGAACGGCTGGAGGACTATGATTTTCCGGCGTTGCTCACTGCCGAATGGGGGCAGGAAGACCGGCTCTTCAAGTTGTACGACGACCCTGCGACACCGCCGGCACGTAAGGTCAAACTGATCGGATTGTTCGGACATCTCTTTTCGACCAAAGCAGTGCCACGGCTTTTGGCCGGACTCAATGGGGATGACGTGGAGATCGCGAAAGCCTCCGCTCTGGCGTTGGGCAACATCGGCCAGAAGGACACCATCCCTACGTTAGTCCAAACCATGAAGAACGGCCGACCCGAACTGCGTCCGTCGGCAGCCAAAGCGTTGGGAGTACTCGGCGCGTTGCACGGAGACTTCACGATCGTAGATCCTTTGCTGGAGACGCTGAAAACAGATGACGTCGTGCTGAAGACCGAAGTCGTATGGGCATTGGGAAAACTCCCGGACCGCCGGGCTCATGAACCGTTGTTGGCCCTGCAGAAATCGCTCTACCAGGTCCGAGAGAATGACGCTGATCCCAAGCTTGTGAAGCTGAAGGAAGCCGTCAACTGGAGTATCAAACAGATCGACACGTGGGAGTACCTCCAGTAAGCGGGTCGTTCCCCATGGCGATTCGTCGGCGTGTCGCAACAACGCACGGCAGGGCCATTGTCATCTTGGCCGGACTCTTGTTCTGGCATACGGAGACAGTCGGCTGGAGTCAGGTTGTCGGTGACGAAGCTGAAATGGATCGGCTTAAGGCCAAGGCAGAGGATTTGATGGCGAACAACGACCCGGAAGGCGCCGCCATGAGCATGGGTCGTGCCGCACTGATGGCCAAACAATTAGCGACGAAGCACAAAGACGTAGCGTCTACGGCTCGCGTCTTTCAAGGGGCTGAAAAGCTTTTCCGCTCACAAGAACATGCGTACCGGGCAATGGCATTGTTCCGACGGGCCGGTGGTCAGTTGCCGGCCTCCTCGGGAGTCTGCGGCAGTCTGGCTCTCGCCAATAGCAGCGTGCTGCAAGCGACCTCTCTCTTGGAAAAGGATACAACGTTGACAGGGCCTCCGGCCGAACGAGCCACACACCTACGCGCCACCGCTGATGACTGGAGCACCGTGATTGCTTCGATGATATCCGAATACCAGTGCCCGTAAAGGTGTCAGTCACGACGTTCAGTCGTCAGCTCGGTACTCTCAATTCCCACGCTGAGCCCGTTCAATCCTCTTCCGGATTGATGATATGCAGCCCGGCCGATCGACTCGCCGTTAACAGCTGAGAGTCCGAGCTCACCACGGTCAATCGTAAGGGCTTCAATTCCAAGGCCAGTGCTAAATGCAGTACCTGTGGAGATCGCAGAAAGGGATACTCCAGTGCGAGCTCTTTGGTTGCCAGGTAGGTTTGCATTGTCGGCGTCAGGAATTGGTACAGGCCCTGCTGCGATTCGATTTCGAATTTATAGATAACGGAATAACAATCGTCACGTGTGATTTCCCCGGACTGGGCTCGATTCGAAAGCACCGAATAAAAATCCGTGACGGTCCAGGTCGGAAGGATAGCGATTTTCCCCCGCTTGACCATGAGTTTATTGACGATGCGCGTCCCGCGTTCCATGCTGTACCGCTTTACTAAGGCTGTCGAGTCGAAATAGTAGTACGGCATGCGCTCACACCCTCCCCTTTAGAATCACCGCCGCCATCGATCCCGGCATTTTCGAGAGGCGATCTTGGAGTTCATCCAGCGGTGATTCTTCATAGCCTTCTTTGCGCAACTTTTCTGCGAGATTACCCTTATTGAACGATGCCGTATCCTCCCGCAGGCGTTCGCCCAACCGGCGTTTTGCCAGCCGACTTGGCACCCGCTGTTGCATCACCGTCAACCCCCGTCCGCGACTGCGCGGAGCGCGACCTGCTCGTCCAGTTCCCATCAAAAGAGCCCTCCCTCTCTTGTAGTTTAATGTGTTGCTGCGGCCGGTTTGGATAGCTGTCCCTCTCGAGGACATCCTGCAGGCGGATTTGCCTGAGCCGGCAGTTCTGTCTCTCCGTACACATGTGCCGCGATCGCCTTCGCCACATCCGTCGACATGTCTTGCTGCATCACGCGAATCACTCTTGCTGTCGCTTCCCGTTCTGTGAGATGACCTTCCTTCCCCCCTTTCGAGAGGGCTCCGACCACCCGCTGATCCGCCAAATCGATGACTTCGAAATCACTGCACCACCGCACGTACTTGAATTGAGGATCCCGCACATCGATCGGCCACACACGGACAAGACCCCGAATCAGCAATTCAGGCGACGGTTCCGATGAAGTGGCGCTGATCGAATTGGCGGCGTCGAACGGACGGCTCGTCACACGAAGGCCTTCTCGAATCAACCCTTCGGTGAGGGCTTGCTGCACCGGCTCGACCTGATCTCCGGTGACGGATAAAGCCAGTACCAGATTCGTCGCGAGAAATTGTTCCAGCTCGCTCGTGAGCTCATTGACTCGATAGGACGCCGCCGTTCCCTGCCCGCTCGGGCGAATGACTCGGAGATCTGCATTATAGGTTTCTCGCAGGACGAGATTCTTGGCAGCCCGGCGTAGCCCCTTGACTTTGACGAGCTTGTCCGCCGTCTGGTGCGCATGATCGACTTCTTCCTGAATGGTACGATCCAAGTCTCTGATTCGCTCCATGATGGCTGCTTCGGACTGCGCGCGTTGCATACCGGCCAAGGCATAGTGCAACCGCTTCTGATTGTCCACCCATCGGTCTAAGATTTGAACATTCTCCAACACCTTATCGGTCGACACACGAGTCAAATTATCAAGTGCCACCCGGCGTTGCTCGCTACTCTGCCCTCGCTGCTCGATCACCATATACGATTCCCAGTCCTTCGCCTGCGCACTGACTTCTGCCTTGAATATACGCGAGACTGCGGCGTAGGCCTGATCCTCCGCCGCCGCTCGATTGTCGGACTGACCGACACCGAGGAGATACTGCTCCGCCGGATAGGCTCGGCTGACACCATCGATCCAGTCGGGCTTGCCTTGCCCTCCAAACCACGAACAACCAGCGGAGATCAGTACTACAAATCCCATACTGATACGCCAAGGTGCCCGCAACCATTCCTTTATCATGGCATCACCCGTTGGATGAGAAAAATTGTTTCCCCCGGGCCGAGTGTAAATGTTCGTGTCGTCTCCACTCCTCCGAGACCTTTGTGCTGGCTAGCCCCACCAATGTGCGCCTGGTATCGGCCAGGCTGTATCCACAGCCGGGCGAGATGGATCTCGTCAGGTAAGGTCTGCCAACTCCGCTTGTCGGCCTCTTCGGAGTAGACCGCCAGGCCATGAGCTAACAACCCCACGAGCAATCCAACCCATGGACCTGCATCCCTTCCGGCCGCGTGCTGAGCTCCCCGTGTCGCCCCTTCGGCCAACCCGTATTTGACCGCCGCCCTCGCCAGAGCCTTGGCAGTGATGCCCGGCAAGCGCTCGGACAGCGTCTTTTCGGCGATCGCTGTTACACTGTGAACCACTTCCGTTCGCGCGCTCAGTTGGGCTCCGCTGTCGGAATAGAGCATCACAAAATCACTCTTGATTTGCGTTGGCTGAGGGACAAGCCTTGGTAAAGCCACTCGGACCACTCGCCCATTAAGTCCATACAGGACGCTGTCTGCAACCCGGTTGTTCTGGCGAGAGGATTGTGAAAGCCCGCGGTTGAGCAAGACCAATTGCAGCGCGTCGAGACTGATCGGCAGGTCAAGAAACTGATCCTCCTTGCGTGGCGCCCGGCCATTATAGCTGATCACGACGACTTGAGCGAGTCGTTGGGCCGCTTCACTGGACTCCCAGGTAGTCCCAGGAAACAACCGTTGATACTCCATGAGTTCTTGGCTCAAATGCATCGCGTCGGTGGCACGGAGTAAGTCCGTGCGTAATTGCGCTGGGACTGAGACGTATGACCAGCCATGAGTGGCTTCGAACGTTTCATAGGCCGTGCGATAGGCAATGAACGCATTATTCAGATCTCCCGTGCTTTCGTACAGAATCCCGGTAAGATAGCGGGCGAATGCATCATTTCTATAGGCGTTCTTGTTACTGGTACTATCCGATAACACGTTGAGCCGGTGATCGATACGGCGGGCTTCAACCAGCGCATCTTGCCACTGTCCAAGCTCGGCATAGTTGATCGCCTTGATGACGTTGATCAAGACCTGTTCGTAGGGATCACCTTCGTACGGCAGCTCATTGTCGTTCGTGAGGAACGCAGCCGTTTCCGTCCTGATCCTCCGCGTGTACAGGCGGTCAACTTCATCTTCCGCCTGTTCGAGCATTGAATTGCTCTTCTGGTAGTCACCGGCTAACTGGAGCGTCATCCCGCGATCCATGCCGTAGAGCGCACGGCTCTTCGACCCGTAATCCTTTTCAGCCCCTTCCACGATTTCATCGGCGCGCTTGGGGTCGTTCGCACGGAGGCTTTCTTCAATTAACACATACCGGTTGACCGATGGACCACAGCCGGTAAGGACTCCGAGCAAAAGATGGGGGAGACAGACGTGGGTGAAAAACAACACGCCCCACCGTGCCGAGATTGGAGCGGTGGGGCGTGAGGCAATCGGGCTCAACGGAGTTCGTGGAGCCTAAAAAATCGCGCGTTTCTTCTCGATGACTTTCTTGATCTTTTTCTGACCGTACCAAACCTTGGCATTGCTCTCGAGATCAATCATCTGCAGATCGACTTGATAGAACACGGCCTTGGTGCCATCCGCTTCGTCAAGGATCGTCGAGATCGTGCCCTTCATCATATAGTCGGCGCC
This sequence comes from Nitrospiraceae bacterium, assembly GCA_035623075.1. Taxonomy (NCBI): domain Bacteria; kingdom Pseudomonadati; phylum Nitrospirota; class Nitrospiria; order Nitrospirales; family Nitrospiraceae; species Nitrospiraceae bacterium. The sequence continues at coordinate 211,153 of DASPUC010000022.1, forward strand.
GATTTCCTTTCCCGGAGCCTTTTGTGTGTCCTCCCGCGCAAACATCGCCTGCTCTTTGCGTTCAGTACGGACTTCGTCTCGTTCTCCCCTTCCAGCTACGAACGTAACTTTCTGCGAATTCGTCAGCTCACGCTCGAGATCGGTCACGAAGGTCTGAACACTGATGTGTTCATGGCTGTCGTTCACAATGGTTCCGACGACGACGACGGGCTGGCGCTTCTTGGAGCTGGTAAAATTATTGAGCCAGGGGTACTCCAATGCATCCTTGACCAGGGACTCGGCAACCATGCGGGAGTCCGTATCGTTCCACCGTCCACTCAGGTCCGTCACGACACCCGAATCCACGCGTGTCACTTTGGTTTCGCTGCCGCATCCACCGGCCCCCAGCACGATGAGGAACACTAGAGAGCAGCGGCCCCATTGCCTTGCGTGTGTTTCGGCAAGTCCCTTCATGCCGATCTCCTTTGCCTGCATCAGGTTCATTGCGATGGGGACTTACCGATTGGCACGTTTGTCTTCTTCTTTCTCCAGCCGCTCAAAAGCACGATCGGCATTTTTTCGCACAAAATCTCGGACTTGGGCGTTCAACTCTTTTGATTGATCAAGAGTATTTTTCACATTTTCCAGATCGAGCTTGGCCAGAACATAGTACGTTCCCGTCTTCTCATCTTTATACCGATCGATAGGCCGAACACCGCTGAGCGTCGTGAAGGTCACCGTCTTGATGGCACGTTCGATATTCTGTTCTTCCGTATTCTTGGTAAAATCCCCAGCCGTCGTCGAGGCGGCATAATCTCGCATCAGATATCCGGTATAGGTTTCGAAGCTCTTGGCAATCTCTGCGCGGGCTCGGTTTTCAGCTGTATCCCACGCCAATGGCTCATTCTTCACACCAGCGACCGCTCCGACTCCATAGAAGTACTTGCCGTCTTTTTCATTGAGCGCCCCTGAGCCCTGCTTGACCCATTTGGGAGGACCGCCGCAGGCTGTAAGGCCGAGCAACAAGGCAACCACCAATCCCCCGCCAGCCAGTTTCATGAACATCTGCTGTGACGTCTTCATGCGCATTCCTCCTTGGTGATTGGCATGGTCAATCTCTCCCCCTTTGTCGCTGGTGAGTCGTCGAGAACCTGGACAAATTCATGCTAACATGCACCCCTACTCCAGTCAACGCAACACTGGGCCACGGGTTGACCCCATCGTGTGTTTTTTGCACATGTTGCCGTCTTTCTAAAGGAGGAACAGATTGTGGCTGATGTTCGGATTGAAGACGGGATCATCAAAATCGCGAATCTCGAGGTGCAAGACCCTAAAGCAGCAGCAGTGCTCGCTGCTTACCCAGAGGTCCGTTGGGCGGAAATCACACGCCGGGCTCTGAAGATCGGACTCGGGTACCTCAAAGGAGGGGAGCGTGAGTAAAGGAGGAACGTCTAGGGGTTGGAGGAACCGCCCTTTTCCACGGCGGCGCGGGCACGGGGATTGGTACCCCCTAACTCGAGATAACGCCTGAACGACTCCACGGCCTTCGGCTGATCGTTGATCTGATCCGCATACAACTCCCCTAACGAGAAATAGACGTCGGCATAGTTGGGATTGACAGCCACGGCTTTCCGCATGGCCTGCTCCGCTTCCGCATAGTTGCCCCGCTTCTGTTGAATCAACCCCAGCGTGTAATATGAATCCGGATTATTCGGCGCATGTTGGACCGCCAAATTGGCCGCAGACATCGCCTCGTCCAGATTCGGCAGCACTTCGAACCGCACGTAGCTCTTCAGCACATAGGCATCTCCAAACGCGGGATCGTATTCGATCGCCTTGTTCAGTCGTTCCAGCGCCTCGTCAGCAGACTTGCCGGCCTGCAGGAGGGCAAAGGCCTGCTCATACTGCGTTTTCGCTGCCTTTTGTCGTTCTGCCGGCGTCTGCGGTCCCGCCCCCATGATGAAGGCCGCCTTCCGTCCCTCCACCAGGATCGTATCGCCGTCTCCCTCCAAGCGAGAAAACAACGGGTGCTGCTTGCCTTGTGTCGCCTGTTCAACCTGCTGCTTGACGTATCTTCCCACTTCGGAGGCCATCAACCAGCCATTTTTGTCCTGATCGGCGCGGCCCTGAAGTCCGTCGATAAGCATCTGGATGAAAAGACTTTTCCCTTGGGTCTGACTCAACGTCTCGCCCTTGTCGGCCGCCGTCAGTATCTGCACCACCCGTTTTTCCGTATCCTCTTCAGGGGCCGACCGCCCTTCAAGCGACAATTGTTGAGCGGCGGTTTCTTCCCACCCCCGGACCGCTGCATTGAAAATCAGCAGCGTGTGTTTTGAAGCCGTCCGCCTGGTAAATTCCTTGAGCTGCTCAAAGGTGATCGCCTTTGAGACAGTTCCAAGCTGGGCATCCCACGGGACCAGATATCCAAGATCCTTTCCGGCTGAATCCTGGGTGATGCCCGCATGCCCGACAAAATACAGGACAAGTCGATCCTGCCTGCCGACTTTTCTCGGCAAGAAATCCGTGAGAGTTTGTTGCAGACGACGGAGACTTGCATCCTTGTCGTAGAGCTCGACAACCTCCTCAAATCCAAGCTGTCGAAGCGCGTGAGCGACGGTCTTGCCCTCGTCGACCGCGCCAGGAAGTTTCGGCGCAACCAGATAATTCTCAATCCCGATAATCACCGCCCAGGATTTGTAATAAAGAACCTCCGGCTTTCCCATTTGGGCAGAGACAGAAACACAGTTCCAGCTGAAGAAGAGACATGAGAGGATGATGATGAGCGAGGCTTGCTTATGTCGGAGCGTCGGCAAAGGCATTGGGGAGCTGTATGGGTGAACCGCCATACAAAATCAGCCTACTCTGGCCCCACAATCACTGTCAAGGAAACTAGCCTGTTAAAGACCGACAGGCCCAACAATCTCACGCTGTTAGTCCGACGGTTTCCTACACGCCCCGTACCAAGGTACAGTTGCAGATGCGCGTACCATTTCCGCATAATGCCGATCAGGCTTTTCTCAGTAAGCCGATTCGGGGTCTGACACCCGCCTGTCGAAGGAGTACTCATCTATGGCCGACAACATCGACACCCTGTTGAAGGAAAGTCGTATCTACCAACCGACTCCTGCCACCAGAGCGGCCGCCCACATTCAGGATTACGAGGCAGCGTACGCCAAATCGATCGCTGATCCTGAGCGATTCTGGGCAGAGGCTGCCAATCAACTCGAGTGGTTTCGTCCCTGGTCGAAGGTCCTCGAGTGGAATTATCCCTGGGCTAAGTGGTTCGTCGGAGCTACGTGTAACATTTCGCACAACTGCCTCGATCGACACCTCATGGCCGGTCGTAAAAACAAAGTCGCTGTCATTTGGGTGGGTGAAAACGACCAGGAACGGGTGTTCACCTACGGGGAACTGTCCCGACAGGTGAACCGTTGCGCGAACGCATTGAAAGCCTTAGGCATCAAGAAAGGCGACCGGGTCAGCATCTATCTCCCGAAAATTCCCGAGCAGATCATCGCCATGCTCGCCTGTGCCAGAATCGGTGCAATCCATAGCGTGGTCTATTCAGGATTCAGTGCGCCGGCTTTGGCCACGCGCATTCAGGACGCCGAGGCCCGCCTCGTGATCACCGCCGATGTCGGATACGATCGCGGTAAAGTTATTCAGCTCAAACCCGTCGTCGATCAAGCAGTGGCCCATTGCAAGTCCGTTGAACGTGTCGTGGTCGTGCGACGACTGAAACCGGAGATCGCCCTGTCTTCACCGAAAGAAATCGATTGGCATGACTGGCTCAAGCCGGAGAAGACCCTCTGCGAAGCAGAGCAGCTGGACTCTGAGACTCCACTCTACATCTTGTATACGTCCGGGACGACCGGTAAGCCCAAGGGAGTGGTGCACGTTCACGGCGGCTACATGGTCGGCACGTATTTGACGACGAAGTATGTGTTCGACCTCAAAGACGATGACGTGTACTTTTGCGTCGCGGATCCCGGCTGGGTCACGGGACATAGCTATATTGTCTATGGCCCGCTCCTAAACGGCGCGACGATCCTCACAGCTGAGGGGAAACCGGACTATCCAAATCCCGGTCGCTGGTGGGATCTGATCGCACGCTACGGCGTCTCGATCTTCTATACCACCCCCACCGCGATTCGCCTGCTCATGCGATACGGCGAAGAGTGGCCGAAACAATTCGATCTCTCCACGCTCCGCATCCTGGGCAGCGTGGGAGAGCCGATCAACCCGGAGGCCTGGGAGTGGTTTCATCGTGTCACGGGAGGAGAGAAACCGATTATGGATACGTGGTGGCAGACGGAAACGGGCTCTATCCTTATTACTCCTCTGCCGACCGTATCTTTGAAGCCTGGCTCAGCCACGAGGCCGTTCCTGGGCATCGAAGCCGACGTGGTGGACCGGGAAGGGAAGAGCCTCCCGGCCAATGCCGGCGGATTCGCCGTCATCAAGAAACCTTGGCCCTCGATGATGAGAACGATCTATAAAGATCCGGAGCGCTACAAGGCCTACTGGAATACGATTCCGAACTGCTATACCGCTGGTGATGTGTGCCACAAAGACGCGGATGGCTATATGTGGTTCATGGGTCGAGCAGACGACGTGATCAAAGTGGCGGGCAATCGGCTCGGCACGGCCGAAGTGGAGAGCGCGATCGTCAGTCACCCCGCTGTGGCGGAGGCGGCGGTCATCGGGAAGCCGCACAAAACGGTCGGCGAGTCCATCAAAGCCTTCATCATTCTGAAGCAGGGCGAAAAAGGAAGCGATGAGCTGATTCAATCGATCAAAGATCAGGTGATGCAAGAACTGGGGAAGATCGCCGTGCCGGCCGAGATCGACATCGTGGCTTCGCTCCCGAAAACTCGTTCCGGCAAAATCATGCGACGGGTGCTGAAAGCAAAGGAGCTTGGACAAGATCCCGGCGATATCTCGACCATTGAAGAGTAGCCGTCAGTCGTCAGCGTGCAGCGGTCAGCCAACCAAGGAGGCTGGTATGGTCCGATCTAGCTGGAGGATGAGTTTGGTCGTGGGCATGGTCATCGGCGGATTCCTCTGCGGCACTCTGGGCATGGCGCCAGCAGCGGAGTCGGATACAAAGGTGAAGAAGCCCAAAACCAGCCAGGAACCAAAAGCGGCAAAACCGAAGGGGGAAAAGCCCAAATTCAAGACGGCTGAAACAGCGGGAAAGGCAACGGCCTGCTTTGGAGTTGCTCCGAAGATCGACAAGGTTAGTCCAGATGAGGGCAAGCCCGGCGATAAGGTGACCATTACCGGAGCGAATTTCGGAAGCACCGAGTGTTTGCGCAGCGTCTCATTCGGTCCTGGTCACACAGCCACCTTCAAGATGGAGAGCGCAACGAAGATTACCGCAACCGTCCCGAGCGGCGGTCGGAAGGGATTGGCTATTCTGACGGTGACCACGGCATCAGGCGAGGATTCGAAGCCGTTCCTCGTGAAGTAACGACCGGGAATGTCGAATAATCAGCCTTCAGCAGAGCCGCGAGTCGAGCGCTGATGGCGACATCTTAAATCAGGCGATGCTTCTGCAAATATTCTTTGTCGATGACCGGTATGGACTTAGGAAGCTGATTTCGCTCTTGCAGCAGTCGCTCCACGTATTTGCCGATAAGGTCGGATTCGAGATTGACTGAATCCCCTGGTTGCTTCAGGCCGAGCGTCGTCACCTTGGCGGTGTGTGGGATGATGGCAACCGAGAATCCCTTCTCAGTCACGTCGTTGACTGTGAGACTAATCCCATCGACAGTGATCGACCCCTTCACCACACAGTAGCGCAGAATCTCGTGCGGCGCCTCGATCGTGAAAAAGATGGCGTTGCCCTCTTGATGACGGTCGCGAATAGTGCCCACTCCATCGACATGGCCGGCTACAAGATGCCCCCCGATGCGCTCGTTGAGTTTCATCGCCCGCTCGAGATTCACTGGGGCCCCTGTCGTCAAATGACCGAGCGTCGTCACCGATAGGGTCTCAGGAGAAACCTCCACCGCGAAGTTGCGCTCACCCTTGGTCACGACCGTGAGGCAAGTGCCGTTGATGCTGACGCTATCACCGATCTTGAGATCACTTAAAACGGTCGCGGCGAGAATCGTCAGTCTCGTCCCTGCGAGAGTCTTCTCTACTGCCGTTACGGCGCCCATTTCCTCTACGATGCCGGTGAACATAGAAAAGCTCTCAGCCGTCAGCGCTCAGCTACGATTCTTTCTTCAAGACTTGACGAACAACATAGGCGAAAACAACGATCAAGACAACCACGCCAATCGAAGCCAGTACCCCGATTACAATGTTTTCCGTCGCATACTCTTTCACAGTGGCCCATTATAGCACCGGGGCTATGCCCGTCTCATGGTCAGCCAGAACACCCCTGCCGCCAGCAGCTGAATGCCCGCAATGATGGCAAACGCATTCGCATAGCTCATCCGTTCGATTAACACCCCGGCGAGCAGCGGTCCGCTTGCGTGGCCGATGTCCATAATGGTCCCCTGCATCCCCATGCCTGCACCGAGCGTTTTGAATTCAGAACTATCGGCGACGAGCGCCGAGGAGGAAGACGAGACCACGGCTTCACCAAATCCGAATCCCGCAGAAAGGACAAGCAAGAAAGCAAAGAGCGAGACATGCGGTATACAGACGAAGGTTGCTGCGCAAATCAGCAATCCGATCATGATGAGCGGCTGCCTCCCCAGCCGATCGGATACCCGCCCCATGATCGGCTTCGAACAGAACGACGTGAACGCTTGCACGGTAAAGAGAAGACCGACTTCGCCAGGGTTTAATCCAGCGGCCACGCCATAGAGCGGGAGGAACGCCATAAGGGCCCCATTGGCAATCATCTTGGCGGCATCCGTGGAGCTGGTAATCAGAACCTTCCGGTTTTTCGCCATGATCGTAAAACCTTTCCACATCTCCGCCAGTAGTGGCGTGAGCCCTTTCTCATGAAGCCGTGGCGGGGGTGCATTCAGGCGGAGGCTATAAAAGATTGCAACGGCAACACAGCCAAAGACTCCCGCCGTCACGAACGCGGATGAGAACCCGGCGGCATAGACAAGATAGCCTCCGATAAAGGGACCCAGTAGGGCGCCGGATTGCGTACAGGCGGTATAAGTCCCGAGTGCGGCGCCGCGTCGCTCGCGATAGAGCTCAGCCACGGTCGCCAGAGCGCTCGGCGCGAAAATCGCCGTAGCAAGTCCATGGACGAACCGCAAAGTTGTCAGCACATTCAAATCGGATACGAATGGATAAAGAAAGGGCGGCAACCCGAAAGCCACGACCCCGATGCGCAATAGCAGCCGCCGGCCATAAATGTCTGACAGCGCACCAGACGGCAGCTTGAGGAACACCCCGGTGAGAGTTGAGACCGACACGATCAGGCCGATACGTTCTGGGCCGGCCCCCAGCGATTCCGCAAACAAGGCCAAGACAGGCATGCGCACCATGTTGTAGCTGATGAAACAGAATACGCCGATCGTACAGAGCAAAATAAAACTGCGCGTGGTGGTCATGGTTTTGTCGTTTTCGTTTGACCGGAGAGAGGTGGAATCTGCTGACGTCCCAACGCACCTTTCAAGAAGGCCACGTCCTCTGCTGGCAGCGAAGGAGGATCCGTTGCCTCAAAGAGGACCCGCTCCGGGCGCTCACGCATCTCTAAACCCAAACGGTTCACGACCTCGACTCCTTTTGCCAGCTTGCGCGCGATGATCCCGCTTATAAGCGGACGAAGCAGTGACATCAGCCCTGACAGGATGCGATTGTCCAATTTCGTATACGAGACCATCGTGCTATCCATCGCCTCGGCTCCGCCAGCCTCTTTCACCGGATTCATTCTGAGGAACACGACAGCCTTCCCCGTCATGTTCGGAAGCAACCGGCTGTGGTGAGATCCCACGAGATAGTAGATCCGTGATGACCGATCCTGACAGACAAGTTCCACGATCCCCTCGGTTCCTTCGCCATCGTTACCCCAATAACGACCTGCACCTTGTCTTTCCGCTTTGTACAGACCCAGATCAAGTCGATTGATCAAGGCCGCGGCGAGAGGGGGACGATCCAGGAGATACTGATACATCGACTCCGACAAAGCAGCCCGAATCGGCCCCACGGCATTCACGGTCGTATAGTTGCCGATGATAGATTGCAGCCGGCAGGCCCAATCGGGATCGACGTTCTCCACAGGGAACGTCACACCTGCATGTTGAGGCGTGAGAACGCAGGATTCCGCCCGTACCAAACCAGGAAGGCTGGTTGCGCCCAGCCCCATCAGAAGGACAAAAACCATCGGCCCATCACTTCGCACTATCAACCAGCCTGGGCTCATGAGACCGGTTTCTGGACCGAAATCATGACATGGATGGGAAAGAGCTGGCGAGGGTCTTGTCGGAGTCGCGCCTGCCGCAACAAGATATCAACTGACGGTACGACAAGCGCCTCGAACGAGACTTGCCCGTTCGTCACGACTGTGAGCGGCTTGGCCGAGTCGATCAAGTAGTCGTTGAGAAACAAGCTGTAGCGCTGCACGCGCTTTGTCTCGACCTCGATACGGTTTGGCGCCGCGATTGTCGCTTCCAACGTGGCGTACTGCTTGCGCTTGGTGAGTTCATCGCGTTTATTGATGAGATCGTCCGAGAAGGCTGCGATCTCATCTGTGGCATCGATGCGCACCCAGCCGAAGGCCTGGAAATGACTCGCCTCTCGCACCAGTCGTATTGTGGCGGGAAAGGGATTGCGACGTTGAGCATTGAACCATGCAACCAGAGCCGGCAATTCTTCTCGCGGGAAATAATGTCCGCCGGCCATCGGGTGTTCCCGTTGATGCTCTCGATAGATGTGGGAATAGCCTAGGTTTGCCAGTTCGCGTGAAATGGTTCGGCTCAATTCCACGGGCATCACCTGATCCTTGGCTCCATGAATCATATAGACAGGAGTCGATTGAAGATTCGCCAAAAACGGCAGCAGGACATCATCCAGTCCCCCCGCCATCGGTGCAATCCCGGCAAACGTCGGAGCCTGGTGCATCCCGATCAGCCAGGTACCGATTCCCCCGTTCGACATACCGGTGAGAAAGATCCGATCAGGGTCGACGTGATAGCGTCGCTGGACCGAATGGATTGTCGCCATGACCAGATCTTCCGCCCATCTCGTGAACCACGCTCCCGCCGGGTAGGTGGGACAGGCAAGGACGTAATCCTCCCCGAGCCTAGCCTGCCACCGTTCCAGGTAAGCCTCGCCGGAAAATCCGGCTCCGTGCAAACAGACAACCAGCCCATACCCCTTGCTCGGCTGATACGTCTGCGGCACGAACAGCGCGAGGTGGTAGGTGCGCCCCTGCACCATGATCTGCTCATCCGGCATTGTTCCAACCGGCTGAGCCTTATACTCGCGCCCCGTTTGGATCAGTCGCGTGATAGTGTCGATCGAGGCATCCGGATCAGCGACGATGTCCTGTAACGTTCGTTCTGCTTGCTCCGCATCCGCGACGTCGAGATACTGAAGCACCAGTTGAACAAGACCGGGACGGGCCGATTTCGGCGGTTCGGCCCAACCGATGCTGGCCACGAGCGTGACCAGACCGATGAGTACGCCAATGATGGACGTGAGTTTCAGAGATCGCCCTCCACCACAACATCGTCCCCCAGGCGGCGGACGGTGACGTTCCGGAGCTTCATCGATTGAGCCAATCGTCCTGGGCTCCGATCACCGATGACGGCACGTGCATCCTGGCCGCCCATGAGCGTGGGCGCCATATAAAGAACGACGTGATTGACCAGCTTCGATCGTAACGCCACTGCGTTGAGTGTACTTCCGCCTTCAATGAGGACTGACGTCACGCCGTTCTTACCTAGATATGCCATTAACGCCCGGAGGACCAGGCGACCGCGAACCGACGGTAGCATTGCGACTTCAATCCCTCGTTGCTCGAGTAGACGTACTTTGGCCCGAGATACCTTGGATGTTGTGGCAATCAATGTCCGCGCATGCTTCGAAAAGACCTTGGCTGACGGAGGCACGCGAAGACGGCTGTCCGCGACGACACGCAACGGCTGACGCGCAGCCAGTTTGAGGGGATACCCGGAAATCCGGGCGGTCAAGGAAGGATCGTCCTTGATGACCGTGCCGCTCCCGACCAGAATGGCGTCGACCGTTCGTCTGAGCTGATGCACCTCTTGTCGCGCCTTGGCGCCCGTGATCCATCGCGACTCTCCTCGGGCCGTGGCAATCTTTCCATCCAGCGTCATTCCTGCTTTCAGAATAACGTACGGACGACCTGTACTAACCCAATGGACATAGGTGCGATTAAGGTTCTCCGCCTCCTCCCGTGCCACACCAACTGTCACGGTCACCCCGGCGCGTCGAAGCTGGGCGACTCCCCGCCCCTTAACGGATGGATTGGGATCGATCATGGCTACGACGACCCGACGCACGCCTGATTCGATCACCGCGGGGACGCAGGGCGGAGTCCGTTTGTCGACATGATGGCAAGGCTCCAGCGTCACATAGAGGGTCGCGCGGAGGGTGCGAGGTCCGGCTTCCTGAAGCGCAAGAATTTCCGCGTGGGGTTGTCCCGGGCCGTGGTGGTAGCCGCGACCGACAATGCGTCCCTGTGCCACGACAAGCGCGCCGACCATCGGATTCGGGCTGGTCTTGCCGCGGCCTTTCGCAGCTAGACGAAGAGCCACGGTCATGAAGCGGAGATCCTGTGCGGCGGTGATCACCGTTTCTTGCGAGCGACCCGTGAGCGGCGGTGTGCGGCCCGGGCCGATCGGCTCGGTCTGGAACGGGATGTGGAGTGTTGCTGCGACGCTTTCGGGGCTTCGTTTTCAGCCAACGCAGCATGGGCAGCAGCCAAACGCGCGATGGCCACGCGGAACGGGGAACAGCTGACGTAGTCAAGACCGACTTGGTGACAGAACTCCACGGAACTCGGATCGCCGCCGTGTTCCCCACAGATGCCGAGTTTAATCCCCGGACGAGTTTTTCGACCAGCTCCGATCGCCTGCCTCATCAATGAGCCAACACCTTCCCGATCCAGCACGGCGAAAGGATCCGCTTCTATAATATTGGTCGTTTTGTAGAAGTCGATGAACTTGGCCGCGTCGTCGCGGGAGAATCCGAACGTCGTCTGCGTGAGGTCGTTCGTGCCGAACGAGAAGAACTCCGCCTCTTCTGCGATGCGATCAGCTGTGACCGCAGCACGCGGCAGCTCGATCATCGTGCCGACAAGATAAGACAGCTTGACGTTGTTTTTCTTCATTGTCTCCTGAGCTGCTTCACGCACCAGTTCCTTTTGCGATTTCATTTCCGAGACCATCCCGACGAGGGGAATCATGATTTCCGGTACGATTTTCTTTCCTTCCTTCGCGACTTCACAGGCCGCTTCCATGATGGCGCGGGCCTGCATGCGGGTAATCTCCGGCATGGTTATCCCCAGTCGGCATCCGCGGAGGCCGAGCATTGGGTTGAACTCATGCAACTCTTCCACGCGCGCCAAAAGCCGCCGCTTCTCGTTCAACAAGGCTGCATCTTTGCCGGTCAATTCGAGCTGGGCGATCTCTACCATAAGCTCTTCACGTTTTGGGAGAAACTCATGGAGCGGTGGGTCCAGCAAGCGAATCGTGACAGGATACCCTCTCATCTCTCGATAGAGGCCGATGAAATCCTGTTTCTGGAGGGGCAGCAGCTGATCGAGGTATTTTGCTCGTTCCTCTTTTGTACGAGCCAGAATCATTTTCTGCATGATCGGGATGCGATCCTCAGCGAAGAACATGTGCTCGGTGCGGCAGAGGCCGATTCCTTCGGCTCCGAACCCCTTGGCGATACGCGCTTGGTCCGGCACGTCTGCATTGGCCCGCACGCGCAGCCTCCGGATTTCGTCGGCCCAGGACAGAATCGTCGCGAACCGCTGATACTTATCCGATTTGTTCGGATTCAACTTCCCTTGGATGACTTGAATGATTTCTGACTCAACGACCGGGATGTCTCCTTCATACACGTTCCCGGTCGAACCATTGACGGAAATATAGTCCCCCTCGCGAAAGACCTTGGCGCCGATTCGAACGGATTGCGCGTCGATGACCTCGACTGCTTCACACCCCGCCACGCAAACCTTGCCCATCTGGCGCGCAACGACGGCCGCATGGGACGTCATGCCTCCCCTGGCAGTCAAAAATCCCGCGGCGGCATTCATCCCATGAATATCGTCGGGGCTTGTTTCCTGTCGGACCAGAATGACGCGCTGTCCGGCCGCCTTCATATCGACCGCACGATCGGGCGTCAGTGAGATTTTCCCAGCCGCAGCGCCCGGACCAGCTGGAAGGCCTCTTCCCAGCGGATTGGCTTTAGATTCTTCCTTCAGATCGAAGATCGGATACAAATACTGCGCCAACTGGTCGGGACCGATCCGCTGCACTGCCTCACGTTTCGAGATCGCTCCCTCGTTCACCATATCGACCGCGATCTTAACGGCTGCGATGCCGGTTCGTTTGCCGACCCGCGTTTGGAGCATGTAGAGCTTGCCCTCCTGGATCGTAAATTCCAGATCCAGCATGTCGCGATAATGCTTCTCAAGTCTCTTGTAGGTGTGCTCGAGATCTTTGTACGCCTCCGGGACGTTCTTCGCGAGCGCGCTCACCGGTAGAGGGGTACGGATTCCTGCGACAACATCCTCTCCCTGTGCGTTCATCAGACATTCGCCAAAAAATGCCTTTTCGCCCGTGCTGGGGTTTCTGGTGAACGCAACGCCGGTACCGCTCGTTTCTCCCATGTTGCCGAACACCATCGCCACGACGTTAACCGCCGTGCCCCACGAATCGGGAATGCCATAGAGTTGGCGATAGGTTTTGGCTCTGGCGCCGAACCAGGATGAGAAGACGGCATTGATCGCCATGCGCAGTTGATCAAGCGGCTCGTCAGGAAATTCTTTCTTGGTCTCTTCTTTTACCAGCGCTTTGAAGCTCGCCACCAACTCACGAAGGTGGCGTGAATCCAAATGTGTTTCATGGGCCACACCGACTTCGGTCTTCTTGTGTTTAAGGATCGCCTCGAAATGCTCGCGCGGGACCCCCATGACGATGCTGCCGAACATCGAAACGAACCGGCGGTAGCTGTCTTGGGCAAACCGATCATTTCGTGTCTTGGCCGCCAATCCCTCAACGGTCTTCGTCGTCAACCCGACATTCAGCACGGTATCCATCATGCCCGGCATGGATGCACGCGCACCTGAACGCACCGAGACCAGGAGGGGTCGTTCCGGATCACCAAACCCCATGCCCATCGACCGCTCGACGCGCTTTAACGCCCGTAGGGAAGCCTCCCACATGCCGGGCGGATATTTTCTCCCCAGCTTGTAGTATTCGACACAGGCTCCCGTCGAGATTGTAAAACCGGGAGGAACCGAAATGCCCAAATTGGTCATTTCAGCCAACCCCGCGCCCTTTCCACCGAGCAATTCTTTCATGTTCGATGTGCCTTCGGCCTTGCCGTCGCCGAAATAGTAAACATATTTCTTCGCCACGAGCCCTTCTCCTTCTGCTAGGACGTCACTGTACGAATGAGGTCTGCCCAGCGGCTGCATCCAAATGTAACTTATACCGCCTGACCAAATAGCGTTGTACCACAGCCCCCATGACGATCACGACAACGACGAAGAGTGCAACTCCGAGCAACCGATAGTCGGCGCGAATTCCTTGATCGACATAGTACCGCCCATCGGCGCCTTGGCGGACCTTCATGTCATTCTGGAGTTGATGAGTCTTTCCGGAAGGATCAGACAAGTTGATCCATTCGGAACAGAGTCGCATCGGCTCCGACGCGCCAGCCACCTTCTGCCATGTCAACCTGAGACAGATGTCTTGCTTCGCATTGAAATAGTCCGGGCTCCTGACCAGCTCGTCGAGATTAACCCCGCTGGCCCAGACACCGAATAGAAGAATCACATTACAAATGATGATCAGGGCAATGGATACTGCGATACCGAGGCGCCGGACGCGGCCTGCCCGTTGCTCTGCCTCAACCGAAAGTCGCGGGGCAATTTCGTTCAGGAAAGCCTGTTCCATTCGGTCGCTCCAGTGGCAACACCCTAGCTCCCTTGTACCACAATCCGAGAGAAGTCGGCGAATGACATAAAGGTCTCATCGACTTCCTTGAGCAAGGAGAGTCGGTTATTCCGCAATGTGGGGTCCTCTGCGTTTACCATCACGCCGTTGAAAAAGGCATCGATCGCCGGCTTTACACGGACCAACGCATCCAGGGCCTTCTGATACTCCCCTTGCCGCATGTGGTGGTCGAAGTCTTGACGACACAAACCATTCTGCTGATGGAGCTCCGTCTCGGCGGCATCTTTAAACACCGTAGGATCGATTGGTCCACGGTCCCATTGCTCTTTCTCCACGAGCCGATGCGCACGTTTGAACCCGATAATGAGCGGGTCAAATTCTTGTTGCGTCGTAATTCCCTGAAGCGCGTGCATCTTGGCTAGCTGATCCTGCAGATCGAACTGGCGATGGTCGGCTACCAGAAGAACAGCATCCATCACGTCGTCGCGCAGTCCGTGCTTTACCCTCCCGTAGTATCTGACTCGCTCAAACAGAAACTCCACCATCCGCTGTTGCTGGACATCAGACCCGGCTACCGCCTTGAACCCACTCTCGGCGACGATCGTCCTAGCCTGCTCGATCACCCGGCCCAGATCGAGCCGGAGGCCTCCCTCCACTAAGACACGCACGATGGCAGTTGCATGGCGACGCAATGCAAACGGATCTTCCGATCCCGTTGGCACCATGCCGACGTGAAAGAACGCCGCGATGGTATCGATGCGGTCCGCTAGGGACACCACTTGCCCTTCGAGCGAGCGAGGTAGATCCCCCTCCATCGCACGAGGCTTATAGTGATCCATGATGGCATGGCTTACAGGAACTGGCTCTTGATCATGCAGCGCATAATAGCCGCCCATGACCCCTTGCAACTCGGGAAACTCCCCCACGATACCGGATAAGAGATCGGCTTTGCACAGGCTTGCAGCCCGAGAACAAATCGTAGCTGACTCCTGATCCATACCCAATTGCTGCGCTAACAGAACGGCAAGCTTGGTAATTCGTTCCTGTTTCTGGGCCATGGTGCCGAGCTTCTGGTGAAACACGACACCGGAGAGCTTCGTCACTCGTTCCGCGAGTGTGGTCTTTCGATCTTCATCGTAGAAGAATCTGGCATCAGCCAACCGAGCCGCTAAGACACGCTCGTTCCCTTGTCGAATGAGCGACATGTCCTTCATCTCGTTGTTGGCGACGGCAATGAAGTGTGCGGCTAAGGCACCGCTCTTCTTGTCCCGCACTGAAAAGAATCCCTGATGCTCTTTCATCGAGGTGATCAGGATTTCCGACGGTACCGATAAATATTCCGGCCTGAAACTCCCCATGATAGGAACCGGCCACTCCGTGCTGTAGGTCGCTTGTTCCAGCAAAGCCTCGTCCGCATTCAAGTGAACTCCGGCCTTCTGACTGACCTGCATCAACTGTTCGTGAATCACTGCGCGTCGTTTGTCCTGCTCGACCATGACGCCGACCCGTTTGAGTCCGGACTCGTAGGAGGCATAATCACGGACGACCACTGCTTTGCCGCCTCCGAGAATACGGTGTCCGTAAGTACTACGACCGGCTTTAACACCGGCTACCTCAATCGGCAGCACGGTCCCATCGAAGAGGGCGAGTAACCACCGCACCGGTCTGGCAAATCGAACCCCTGCCTCATTCCACTTCATCGATTTCGGGAAGGAGAGTGTGGCGATGATCTGAGGTACCAACTCTGCCAACACCTCACGAGTCGGTTGTCCTTCTTCACGCTTGACCGCGAAGAGATACTCGCCTTTCGGAGTCTGCCTGAGCTGAAGATCTTGCACCGCCACCCCTTGCCCAGAGGCAAATCCGACCGCCGCTTTCGTCGGTTGACCGGTTTGATCGAAGGCAACCGCTTTGGACGGTCCCATGGTTTCTTTCACCGTTGCAGTTTGATGGGCAGTCAGTCCGTTCACTACGAAGACGAGACGCCGGGGGGTTCCCACCGTGTGCACGTGCCGATAGGACAGCCGCGATTCTGCCAGCATCCGTTCGGTGTTTTCTTTGAGCGATGCGAGGGCCGGGGCAATAAAGTCAAAGGGGAGCTCTTCGCTACCGATCTCCACCAACAGTTCGGCCGCGCTCGATGAGCGAGACGTCGCGTGCTTCTTGGATGTTGCAACCTTGGCTCTGCCCATCAATCAGATCATTCCTACGACTTGAATAGGCGACGGGTGGTCTGCCGGCGTTCCGTTTTCGACGAGGTGCTGGGACGATCGCTCAGTGGGTGGCCCATGGCGGCCCGTTCTTCGGCATACCGTTCCGCACATTGCCGCGCCAACGCTCGCACCCGCGCTATGTAACCAGTTCGCTCCGCAACGCTGATGGCCCCGCGGGCATCGAGTAGATTGAACATGTGCGAGGTCTTGATGCAGTAGTCGTAAGCGGGCAACGTCAGCCTCGCATCTTTCTTGGCAAGCAGGCGCTTGCACTCCGCCTCGAACGCTTGGAAGGTAGCTCCTAACATCGCGACATCCCCCTCCTCAAAGTTGTAACGGGAGAACTGGACCTCCGTTTCATGATGGATGTCGCCGTAGGTGATTCCCTCCGTCCAAGTCAGATCGAACACGTTATCGACTTGTTGCAGGTACATCGCGATCCGTTCGGTTCCGTAAGTCAGTTCAACCGTGATCGGATTAAGTTCGATTCCTCCGATCTCTTGAAAGTAGGTGAACTGGGTGATTTCCATCCCGTCAAGTCGCACCTCCCATCCCAACCCCCAAGCTCCCAACGTCGGAGATTCCCAGTCGTCCTGCATGAACCGAATATCATGCTGTTTCGGATTGATCCCCAGCCGGGCGAGGCTCTCTAGATACAGGTCTTGAATGTTATCCGGTGACGGCTTCAGTACCACCTGGTACTGGTAGTAGTGCTGTAGTCGGTTCGGATTTTCTCCGTACCGCCCGTCTGTTGGTCGACGACAGGGTTGCGCATAGGCCGAGCGCCAGGGCTCCGGGCCGAGCGAGCGTAAGAAGGTCGCAGGATGAAAGGTCCCAGCCCCCATTTCGAGGTCGTATGGCTGCTGAATAACGCAGCCTTGGTCGGCCCAGAAGCGATGGAGGGTAAGGATCAGGTCCTGGAAGGTCACAAACAGTCCAGCAGTCGTCCGGGCAGTTGTGGAAATGGGCTCGCTCTGAACCAGAAAATGAGGTGTGAAGCTAACAGGAATGCGCGCAGGCTGTCAAGCAACATTCCCTCTGTGATCAATGGGTTGCGGAAGAACCGTAACCAAAGAAGTTGCTACTGTTGATCCAGATGAGATTCGCTCTAAACATAGAAAAGCGAACATGAACTCTTGACGGTCAGATGATGGGTAGTCTATTGTCAGAAAACTTGATTAACTAAGTCGATTTAGACGATGAAACTATCAAAGAAAAGCGAATATGGCCTTCGAGCCCTGCTAGAACTTACCCTCGCCTACGGCAAGACCTCACTTCAACGTCACGACATCGCAGACCGTCAACACATTCCTGTGGAGTTTCTCGAACAAATTTTACTCGCACTGAAGCGTGCCGGTTTGCTTGCCAGCCGACGGGGAATGAAAGGCGGCTATCAGCTGATCAAACGACCAGAAGACATTACGGTTGGCCAAGTCATCCGCATTCTGGATGGCCCGCTTGCGCCAATCAGCTGTGTGAGCAAGACAGCCTACCAAAAATGTCGAGATTGCCCCTATGCGGACAAACCAGTCTGTCCGGTCCAGCAGGTGATGGGACCGGTACGCGACGCCATTGCAGATATCCTGGACAACTATACATTAAATGACTTCGCAGCAAGTCGTCGAGAAGGGTAGCCATGGACCAAATTGTGCTGATCCTCATCACGTTCCTCGCTGCAACAGTCAATGGAGCTCTGGGATATGGCTTTTCCTCCATCACTGTTCCCGTCGCCTTGTTGTTTTATACCAATCGCGTCTTGAATCCAGCCCTGGTTCTCGTTGAACTCGTGATCAATAGCTACGTCCTCTACATCAACCGGAAGAGCATCCCGAACATTTGGTGGCGCGTCGCACCTATTCTTATCGGCCTGGGGATCGGCATTGGGATCGGGAGCTATATCCTTTTTATGGTCCAACCGGCCTGGATTAAATTTGTAACCTACATTACTTTACTACCTCTGATTCTCCTCCAGGCTGCCGGAATCAGAAAACCTATTCGTGCCGAGAAAACCATTGCCATCCCTTTTGGGATGGGAATCGGTACGCTCTATTCCGTCACCACCATCTCCGGCCCTCCCTTGGCGTTGCTGTTTAACAATCAAGGATATGCCAAGCAGGATTTCCGAGCCGCCTTGGGTGTTATTCGTGTGGCCGAATCCAGTCTGACCGCCGTGGCATATGGCTTCCTCGGCCTCTACAGTGCCGGTAGTATGGAAATCATTCCGTTGATTGTCCCGAGCGTGTTGCTGGGTATTCCTCTTGGAACGTATCTGATCCGCTGGATGGATCCCGAAACATTCCGGCGGATCTGTATGGCGTTTGATGCCTTGGTAGTCGCGTTTGGCTTGTCCCGAGTGCTCGTCGAGTTGCAACTGGCCTCTGCTATTACCACGTACACCATCCTGTCAATCGTGGTCCTCCTCAATGGGTTCCTATTGTATCGCTTCTTCAAAGAACGCTCGGTCCCGTAAGTCTGACCGCTTCCACTTTCCTCTGTCATAGCCTAGCTTGGAAACTCCGAGATTTCTCCTGTTCTTCTTTTTGCCTGTAGGCTAGTCCCTACACTTCCTGCACTCTTCCTTCAAAATTTCTTGACCGGGCTCGCCACCTGCCCGGAGATACGCCAATCGTCAATAATCTATAACCTCTGAACTTTTCACAGTTCTTAATCTTGCAGCGCTGCACCTTCGGCGATGTTCAGGGCTCTCCCACATCCCGTCACCCACGGCATCGCCCTTGCTGAAGGGACTGCCGGGTACGAAGCGTCGCGATATTTCGTTGCTCGATGCCGGACCCAAGTAAGAATTAGGATCCTCTGCCGATCGATTTGAGAAGGTTCTGCTCTCTAATGCGCCTATTAGCCCTCTGGTTATCTTCTACCTGTCAATTGTTGTGTACCGCTACACGGTTCGGCCTCGGAGTCGTCATCATGGCACTCATCATCGGTTGTGGTGGTGGCGGGACGGACCCCAGTGGCAATTCGATGGTACCACCACCGAGCGGTGGGGGATCAAGCTCAGGTGGTGGTCCAAGTACAGGTGGCGGCGGCTCCGCTAGTCCCACTGCTTCTGTTTCACTTGCCTGGAATCCCGATTCTGATCCATCCGTGTATGCCTATTTCGTTCACTATGGGACGCAGTCCGCCGGCCAATCTGGCAGTTGTAATTACACCGCCTCAACCTTTGTTGGATCCCCCTCTGCAACGGTCACGGGACTTGACCCCAACACACAATATTTCTTCGCAGTCAGCGCATACAACGGCCTTGAAAGCACCTGTTCGAACGAAGTGTCGACGGTCACTCAGCCAGCCGCATAGGCTTTTGCAAGTTTCCGACGTATTCGTCCATCTTTCATTGACTCCCTTACCCTGGGTTTGTTAGCCTCACACTCCGCTGCTTGGGCTTCGCGCAGCTCTTTTTCAAAAGCGGCTTTTCCCTTTTTCCACAAATCCCCGGGAAGGAGATGGCATGGCTGGTTCGACGATACCATCCGAGCTTGTCAGCGAGCTTCACAACAAAGCGACACAGCTCCGAATCGACTGCGTGCGAGCTACTTCTGAAGCCGGGAGCGGCCATCCCTCCAGTTGCTGTTCAGCCGCAGACATTGTGGCTGCACTTTTCTTTTCCGTCATGCGCTATGATCCGAAGAATCCGAAAGCTCGCAATAGTGATCGCTTTGTCCTCTCGAAGGGCCACGCGGCGCCTTTGCTTTATGCCGCCTGGGCTGAAGCAGGACTTTTTCCCAAGGGCGATCTGTTGAAATTACGAACCTTGACATCAGATTTGGAAGGGCACCCGACTCCCCGCCTGTCCTTTGTCGACATGGCCACCGGCTCCCTCGGTCAAGGACTGCCCGTTGGGATCGGTATCGCCTTGAATGCCAAATATATCGATAAGCTAGACCATCGCACCTACGTCCTCATGGGTGATGGAGAGTCCGTCGAAGGGTCTGTCTGGGAAGCGGTCGAAGCAGCTCGCCATCACCAACTCGATAACTTGTGCGCGGTCGTCGATATCAACCGTCTCGGCCAAAGCGACCCCACCATGCTGCAACACGATATGGAGGCCTATCACTCACGATGGAGCGGATTCGGTTGGCACGCGATCGTCGTGGATGGACACGATCTTTCCGCATTGCTTGCGGCCTTCGACGAGGCGTCGCACGTAGCAGGCAAACCAACCGTCCTGCTGGCCAAGACGCTGAAAGGCCGCGGCATCTCGTTCATGGAAAACCACCCGAGCTGGCATGGAAAACCAATTCCCAAAGGGGAAGAGACGCAGAAGGCCATCGACGAACTGACCAGACAGTTCAAACCCATCAGTGCATCGGTACGCATTCAGACGCCGACGGCATCAGCTCCCCGTTCTTTCGCCGCCAACCCTCTTCCGCGTTCCCCATACAAGCGAGGAGATTCCGCCGCGACGCGCGAAGCATTCGGGGTGGCCTTGGAGGCTCTCGGATCGGTGAACCAGTTAGTCGTGGGTCTCGATGCGGACGTCAAGAACTCAACCTACACGGACAAATTCGGCAAGAAGTTTCCCGATCGCTTTTTCGAGAACTTCATCGCCGAGCAGAACATGGTCGGTGCGGCAGCCGGCCTAGCAGCCTGCGGAAAGATCCCGTTCGCGGCGACATTCGCCTGTTTCCTTACACGGGCGTACGACTTCATCCGCATGGCGGCTATCAGTCAATCGAATATCAAGCTCATCGGAACCCATGTAGGTGTCAGCATCGGTGAAGATGGCCCGTCCCAGATGGGTTTAGAAGACATCGCCATGATGGCCGCTCAGCCTGGTGTCACCGTGCTCTACCCTTCAGATGCCACCACCACCTACCGTCTGGTTGAACTTGCGGCGAACCACAAAGGTATGGTGTACCTGCGTGCCGGCCGTCCAAAGTCGCCCGTGTTATATGGACCTGAGGAAGAATTTCAAATCGGGGGAAGCAAGCTCGTTCGCCAAAGTGCCTCCGATACCCTGACGATCGTCGCTGCAGGTGTCACTCTTTTTGAAGCCCTCAAGGCCCATGATCAATTGAAGGCTGCTGGAATCTCTGTACGAGTGATTGACCTCTATAGCATCGTCCCCATCGACCGCGCCACCTTAATGGACAGTGCCCGGCTCACACAGGGCAGAATCCTGACCGTGGAGGATCACTACCCCCACGGTGGATTGGGTGATGCAGTCCTCAGTGCAGTGGGATCGGAAGGCATTCGAGTACACAAATTGGCCATCCGTACGATTCCCCATAGCGGAAAGCCAGAGGAACTCGTGGATCACTTTGGCATCGGAGCGCGATCGATTGTTGAAGCGGCCAAACAAATCCTTAAGTAGCCGGTCCGGTTCTGACCTCCCTCGCGAACTCGACCGTATTCCCCTGCTGAATATCCTGGCTCGATCAGACCGCCAACGCATGCTCCAAGAACTCACCGAGTCCCAGTACGGGAAGAACGATGTGATTTTCCGGGAAGGCGACCCCACTGAATATTTTCACATCGTGAAAGAAGGCACGGTGAAGTGCGTGAAGTCCACGCCGGACGGGAAAGAATGCACCATCAAGATGTTGATGCCCGGCGATCTTTTTTGCTGCGACGCCGCTGCGTTCGAGGGAGCCTGCCACCCCGGCACTGCTCAACCGATGGGAAACGTCAGCATTCTCCGCCTAAGCAAGAAGTCCTACCTCGACATGTTGCGGCATAACCCGGAGGCTGCAATAGAAGTGATCAAATATCTGGGAACCCGCCTGCACGAAGCGCAGGAGAAAACCAAGATTCTGGCGTTGGACCGGGCCGACCAGCGTCTTGCGTCCCTCCTCGTCGACCTCGCCACGCGGAACGGCATCGAAGACCCCCACGGTATTCGCTTGAACATACGGCTCACGCGGGAAGACATGGCCAACATGGTCGGTATCACCACAGAGACTGCCATCCGAATCATGAGTCGATTTAAACGGGGTCGCCTCGTTTCCGGTACCGCCAAGCGGCTCATTATCCGCGATCTCCCTCGGTTGAAAGGCCTCGCCGCAGGCTGACAGCCGGCTCTCGTGCAAAGCCAGGTCTTCCGGTTTGTTTCAAAATATGACATTAGTCATATTGCGGGCCTGGCATTCTGTGTATGCTCCCTCCACCATGAGCGAACGAAAAACCGCCGAGTAGTCCCGGCCGTTCAGGTATTCGGCTGTGAATCCATTAGCAATAGGAGGAGCATTGGGATGATGCAATCACAAAGTGCCTCTTGCAGACTCGCTGTCGCGGCGAGCCTGCTGGTTGCAGGGGCAGTAGTCACTCCAGCGGCATGGGCCAAAACGCACGAAATCACGATGACCGCCGTAGAAACCGACGTCGTGATCGACGGCAGCGGTGAGAAGTACGCAGCCTGGACATTTGACGGCCAGATGCCAGGCCCGGTTGTGCGGGTCACAGAAGGCGACACGATCAACTTCACGCTTAGGAACCCGGAGACCAACAAAAATCCTCATGCGATGGATTTTCACGCTGCAGAAATCGATTTTCTCAAGAACTATCGGGCAATCAACGCCGGCGAAACCATCAGCTATACGTTTGTCGCCAAGAAGCCCGGCATCTTCTTCTATCACTGCGGAGCGCCTCCGATGATCCAACACATCGCGCGCGGCATGTTCGGCGCGATTATCGTCGATCCAAAGGAGGCGAAAGCCTGGCCCAAGGCAGATCGCGAGTATGTTTTAATTCAGTCTGAATACTTTAAGAATCCCGGCGATGTGCAGGCGATGTTCGACCGGAAGTTCGACGGCATGATGTTCAATGGCGGCATCTTCAAGTACCATCCGTTTGTGACTGGTGGCGGGAAGCTGGATGCCAAGCCTGGCGAACGGGTCCGGATCTACTTCGTCAACGCCGGACCGAACGAGTTTTCCTCGTTCCACCCGATCGGTGAGATTTGGGACAACGTCTATGAGAGCGGCAATCCGGCCAATAGTTTGAAGGGCGTGCAGACGTACGTCGTAGGGCCCGGTAGCGCGGCCACCTTCGATGTGGTGATCGAGTCCGCCGGTGCATACCCGCTGGTGACCCACTCATTGACAGGCGCTCTCCGTGGCGCGATTGCGGTTCTCCTGGCCTCGCCTGACGCCAAACCAGCGCCACTGATGCCGATGGTGCCGTGGAAAATTGCGACACCACAAACAGAGATTACGCCAGTCCCAACGCCATAAAAAGAGCAGCGGGCCGGCCAGCGTTCCTTGGCCGGTCGGCCCGGGCCGAGGATTCGTTCGAGACGTGGTCAACAGACACTTCCTTCTCCACCTCGCATTCGCTTGCGGAGTCGTGAGTATCCCTGCCCTCGTCGGTGCAGCAGATGAGTGCATCACACTCCTATTCTCAGGATTGGCATGTCAGCACAGTTATGCAACGCTTGAGCAGAACCTCATGCGCATTCCTGGCGTGACGCGGATCGACTCCCATACGGTTCCAAACCATATTCTCATCGACGCAGATTCTGCTCTTGTAGACCCTGATTCATTGGTCGTTCGCGCGAACAACCTCCTCGAAGCGGAACCTCCCTGCCGGGTCACACGGATGAAGTCCTGCATATCAGCAGACCTTCGCACGACCATCGGACAAACCCCAGAGGAAACTTCTTCGATTTCCCAGTTTGGTCAATGAAACGAGACTCGCGATGCGCGCACGACGATGCGCTACGTGCTCAGGATGCGGTAACTGGAAGCGGCAACGAGTGAACGGAATCAATTACTTGGAAGAAGGCATAAAGTAGATGTTACGGAAGCCATTGCATCAATATCCCTGTTGATGCTGCGGTCAACTTATGGATTGGGAGCGACAAACACCAACACCTTGAGCCGCTGGCTCGTGTGATTTTTGACCCCATGTTCCTGGCCTGCAGGGGCCATCGTTCCCTGTCCCGGTCCCAGCACCTGTTTTTCCGATCCGACCTGAAAAATGCCTTGCCCCTCAAGAACCAAATAGACCTTATCCTGCTCTCCGTGAACATGGCCCTTTTGTTCTTGCCCCGGCTCGAAGCAGTAGACATCGCAGAAGAATCTAGGTGATTGGAAGATGTTGTTCTTCTTCATCTTCTCTGAGCTAAACTGCTGAAAGTCAGATAAATTCACGATTTTCATCGAATCACCAACCTCCTCGATTATGACTTCTGGTGCACCCTTCGTTCTATTCGTCTCACGATGGAATCCACTGAGATCAAGTGGTGCGATACGCCCAAATTTTTGGCTGGGACGCCGATGGCCAGCCCGAGCAATTGGGGAAGGTGCAGGATCGGCAGATTGAGCGATGTATTCACTGCCCGACCAGCCCGCTCCTGATAGATATCGAGACTCATATGGCACAAGGGACAAGGGGTTACCATGAAATCAGCTCCTCCGTCTTTGGCCTCTTTCATGTGGTTTCCCGCCATCGCCACTGCGATCGCCTCCTTTTCAAGAATGATCGGAAAACCGCAACATTGCGTGCGACCCGTGTAGGCGACCGGTTCCCCACCCACAGCGCTGATTACTTTCTCGAGCGACTGAGGATTTTCCGGATCGTCGAATCCCAGATCCCATGACGGACGCAAGATGTAACAGCCGTAAAACGGAGCGATGCGAAACTCCCGCATGGGAACGGAGACGAGTCCGCGCAAGCGCGTCAAGCCGATCTCGCGTACCACAATCCACAAAAGATGCTTGACTTGAACCCGCCCTCGATACTGCACTCCTTCCGGTTCCAACAATCGGTTGATCCGATCCAGCAAGCCTGATTCTGTCTTCAAACGCCGATTGGCGGCACTCATCACCCCCTGACAGGTGCCACAGATCGTCATCACGTCTAGTCCCAACACCTCCGCCTGTGCGAACGTCCGAGCATTGAGCGCTAACGCGACGTCCGGATCGGCCTCCGTCACGACACCGGCCCCGCAGCACGACGCGGCCGCCAGCTCGACAACGTCGATTCCCAATCGACTGATGATGGCCATCGTCGACAGGTATAGCTCAGGCGTTGCCCCCTTCGCTGCACAGCCGGGGTATAACGCATACTTCATGATGGGCACACCTCGATGCCAGTCATCCTTTACGGCAGTATATGCTAGACGAGCGGTCAAAATCAGGTGGCTTTGACGCTGAGCCGCGCTTTCAGCTAGGCTGGTTGTCCAGCAAGACGTTCACTGAGTAGCACAATGAATCGCGCTGACCGCCGACGCCACGAAGCGCAGCAGGTAAAGATGGGACGACCTTCGGACACCGAAGCCGTCCATACTCTTCTTGATGAAGGCAAGGCCCATCATCAAGCTGGCCGGCTCCCTGAGGCCGAACGAGCCTATCGTCTCGCACTCGAGATGTCTCCCGACCATCCTGATGCCTCGCACTATCTGGGGCTCTTGCTGTATCGACTCGGCCGCTTTGACGAGGCTATTCATTTCATCAATGCGGCCATCGAGCAACGACCGTCCAACCCGCTCTATTGGTTCAACCTGGGTGTGGTCACCCAAAAGGCCTCCCGCGGAGAAGATGCGGTCCAAGCCTATCAACGAGCGATCACGTTGAACCCTCGTTACCTCGATGCCTTCATCAATCTCGGGAATGTTCTGAAAGATCACGGATCCGCTTCGGAAGCAAAAGAAGCTTACCAGAAGGCCCTCGTCCTCAATCCATCCCACGCCGATACCCACAACAATCTCGGCGTGATGTTCAAAGAGGAGGGCCGGCTGGAGGAATCCATCGACTCCTATCGTCGCGCGCTTCAGCTGAAGCCAACGCATGTCGAAGCACTGAACAATCTCGGTCTCGCTTTGATGGAACGGGGAACATTGCGAGAGGCCATTTCATCATTCGAACAGGCTCTCGCCATCATGCCCGGCTACGTGAAGGCGCTGTATAATCTCGGTGTGGCACGGTCTTGGGCGGGTGATGATCCAACGGCTGTGGCATGTCTTCAGAAGGTAGCCGACATCAAGCATAACCATGGCCGTCCGGTCTCAGAGTCGACGGTCTACCGTTCGCGCATCGCCCATGACTGTGAGCAGATCCAGTACCTGCTCGACCGGTCAATTCTCGGAGAGGAGCACCGCCCTTATCTTGATGAACTTCACCGGCTCCGGAAGGAACTTGATCGCCGTCCATCCGCCGGTAATCGAGTGTCTATTTCACCCGACGCCCTTGCCCCCGTGGCGCCGTCGTTCAATCGACTCTTCTTTCGGGCGCCAGCCGAACACCTTCCGAATGGAGCGATCAATCCTGCGCTCGACGTGGCAGCAGTTGAATCCAGGTATCTCTTCAAGCAGCCGGAAGTCACCTTCATTGACGATCTCCTTGCGCAGGAAGCGCTCGACACGTTACGACGATTCTGCTGGGAGTCGACGATCTGGAAAGCGGATTATGAAAACGGGTATATCGGAGCGTTCCTGGGAGACGGGTTTGCCACGCCGTTACTGTTTCAAATCGCCGAGGAACTGCGATTGAAATTTCCTCGCGTCTTCAAACAACATCGGCTGACGCAGGCCTGGGCTTTCAAACACGACAGCACGAGGCGAGGGCTCAATATCCACGCTGATGCTGCGGCAGTAAACGTGAATTTCTGGATCACACCGGACGACGCCAATCTCAATCCGGACACCGGCGGGTTAGTGGTGTACGACAAGGAAGCTCCACGAACGTGGAACTTTCGTGATTACAACAGCGACCGCAATAAGCCGAAGATTCTGGAATGGCTCAAGGAGGTCGATGCACAGGCGGTTAAGATTCCCTATCGTGCCAACCGCGCGGTCGTGTTCAACTCCGATCTGTTTCATGAAACCGACGAAGTCTCGTTCAAGAACGACTATCTCAGTCGGCGCATCAACATCACGCTGCTCTATGGCTATCGGCATCAGGGCTAGGTCTGCCGGCGCTTCGGTCGATCACGGCACGCACATGGATCAATCCGCTCGGCAAAACAGTCCGACAGGACGCAACAGGTTCGCATCGATTAGCCATGCACTGTAAGTCGTCCTAAGGAAGGGAGAGAAGATAACTCGTTGCGGGCACGCGGCTAGGAGACGTTCTGTTCTTCCTGTTGTTGACGCTGGTATGGTTCCATTTCGATTTCCTTCACGACGTGTTGCAGCCGCGCCCATTCTTCAGGAGCCATTGTTATAAACTCCAAACCGAACTCCTTGGCACGGCTCCACCGGACGACCGCCTGTTGGATTTTAATAGGAGGTTCGTGATCGTCCGTTTCAATCAGGACATCGAGGGACGCGCCAGGCTGCACGTCGGTCAGGCTGGCGACCCGGCAGCCACGAATGGAAAGATCAACGACGTTGCCTTCTCCGCCGATCACATTGATGGTGGAGAAGGAACTCCGAAAACGCACTAAAAAACGCGGGCATTTCCGTTTGTCCATCGGAGGACCTCGTGGATCGGTGTACTGCTAGCCTTTTATATTGCCAATCGGCCGCAATTCCGCCACTCTTTTTGTGATTCCTGCACGATCCACCGTTTCGACGACCTCGGAAATGTTCTTGTATGCGAAGCCCGCTTCCTCTGCGAGGCCGGACATCGACACGGCCTTCACAACAATGCCCTTCTGCTTCATTTGGTGCTGCAATTGTTCTCCACGTACGGATTTCTTCGCTTGTGCGCGCGACATTGTTCGTCCGGACCCATGCATCGTCGAGCCGAACGTCTCCTGCATTGCCCGTTCGGTTCCTACGAGGAGATACGACCCGGTTTCCATGGAACCTCCACAAATCACCGGCTGGCCTGTCTGCTTGAAGGCGTCAGGAAGATCCGGACTGCCGGGACCAAAGGCTCTCGTGGAGCCCTTGCGATGGACGACCAACTCTCCTTCTTGGTACCGTTCGACCTTGGCGATGTTATGAGCCACATCATAGACGAGTTCCATGCCCAGCTCTTCTGCCGACCGGCCGAACACAGTCGCGAAGGCCTCGCGAATCTGGTGAGTGATGACCTGGCGATTCGCGAATGCCGTGTTGGCTGCACAGTTCATGGCGGCAAAGTAATCCTGTCCTTCGAGCGATCGAAACGGCGCACAGGCGAGCTGCTGATCCTTCACCGTGATGCCGTAGCGCCGCATCGCTTTCTCAAAAACCTTCAGGTAGTCGGTAGCGACTTGATGGCCGAATCCACGCGATCCGCAATGCACCATCACGACGATTTGATCATGCCCGGTAATGCCCAAGGCCGCGGCAGTTTCGCGGTCGAAGACTCTTTCATTCGACACGACCTGCACCTCGAGATAATGGTTGCCCGACCCCAAGGTACCCAGCTGATTGATCCCCCGGCTTACCGCATGGTCACTGACCTTCTCGGGATCGGCCCCTGCGATGCAGCCGCCCTCTTCAATGCGGCCCAAATCACGGTGCCATCCATAGCCCTGCTCGATACACCATCGAGCTCCTTTGGTCATGACCGAATCAAGCGTGGCATGATCGAGCCTGACGAACCCGCTGGCCCCCACTCCAGCAGGCACCCTTCGAAACAGCTCCGTCATCAATCGCTCCAAGTGAGGCTGGACATCTTCAAGCGTGAGATCGGTGCGAATGAGTCGCATCCCACAATTGACGTCATATCCCACACCGCCGGGTGAAATGACTCCACCGTCCACATCAAAGGCCGCCACTCCGCCGATTGGAAATCCATAGCCCCAATGGCCATCGGGCATACAGAGGGCATAGCGGCGGATCCCCGGCAAACATGCGACGTTCGTCACCTGGTCGAACACGCCTGAGTCCATCGATTGGAGAATCGTCGAGGTCGCATAGATCCGGGCCGGTACGAGCATCCCGGCTTTTTCAGACATGGGGATCTCCCAGACCTGATCGGTTATCCGATTCACTTTCATGTCGGTATTGAGTTTCATCTCAGCTACCCGCCCATTGCCTCCCATCTCCTCTAGACGTCCAGCACGACCCGCGCATACCACCGAGAGCCTCGCTGGCTCAGATCATAGAGATGCTTGGTCACACCCTTGACGTCGGATCGCAATTCCTGCGTCACCGGATCAACCGGAGCACCATGCATTCGTGCTTCCAGTTCCCACTTCCCAGCCCGATAGGCAAGCGACAATTGAACATCCCGATAGACGACCCCTGCCGCGTCCTTCCAATACACAAGGTCCGATAACCAGTCGAAGAGGAGCGTTGCGGCATCGACATCCTGGCGATGAATCGTTCGCTCCCACGCACTACCGATGGTCGCAGGATTCGCCAAGATTTCGATGATTGCCTGCGTCGCCCCACGAAACAGGTTCTCAAGAGAGTCCCCCTCCGCCTCAAATGCCAGGTCGGCCAGAGCGATGTCGTCCAGCATTCGAAAGGCATAGGACATACGGTCAAGCAAGCGGTGTGCGCCGCGCGCGCTGGAAGATGGCACGGATTTGATCGAGACCCGGCAAACGATGACCAAACGGATTGGGGACCTTGCCTTTCAGAAACATCCGGATACCCAACGGGAGGACATGGAGCAAGCGACGCGGTTCACTGCCCACAACTTTGAGCGGCATCAGCGCCTCATTCAAGCGCCCTTCTCGCTCGATGAGCCGACTAAACCCGATGATGTGACGGGCGCCCTCCACATGGGTCAACCCCTGGTCGATCGATGCGCGTCGCAAACGGACGATGGCTTCCATCGGTTTGACGTCCTTCGGACAGACCTGTACGCAAAAGTTACAGCGCGTGCAATCCCACATGCCATGGTCTCCTTGAAGCGCCGACAGTCTGGCACGCTTGGCAAAGGGCGACTCGCGAGGGTCGGCCAAAAAACGATCGACCTTCGCCAATGCCGCCGGCCCGGCAAACTCCTTCGATACCGCATTAACGGTGCAGGAAGCCACACAAGCTCCGCACATGATACAGGCATCGACGTTGTGGAACTGTGGCCGCCCTCGCATGTGCATCATCTCCGTGGAGCGCACTTGTTCCTCAATCGCGCGCGATGATGTCACCAGCCACGGATGAACGTCCTGAATTTTCGTCCAGAACGGAGTCATATCCACGACGAGGTCTTTGATCACCGGCAGATTCTGCAACGGCGCCACGGTGATCGTCCCATGTCGTTCGAATTCCTTACGTAAGGACGTCCGGCAGGCCAGTTTCTCGCTCCCGTTAATCTCCATTGCACAGGACCCGCAAATCGCGGAGCGGCAGGAATAGCGCAACGAAAGACTGCCGTCACATTCATTTTTGAGACGGATCAACGCATCGAGGACGGTCAGACCCCGTCCGACATCGAGCCGGAACTCCTCTGCGTGTGACGCCGCATCGACTTCGGGGTTGAACCGTTGGATGGTAAAGGTGAGGCGCATGAATACGTGCTGTGATCTGAATGCTGAGAACTGCAGTTACTCTTTCAGGTACGGAGGACAATTGCAAGCGCCCATAGGAGAAATAATGGCCTCGCGGCAATCATTCCTGGTCCAACTCCTAGGCATCAATTAAATAGTGACATCTTGTCACAGCCTGCACGTCACCGTGACAATTCGTCACGCCGTTATCGAATAAATCTTTTCACAGCCAACGCAACCTTGTCCACCGTCGAGTCGATTCTGCGTTATCACGAGCAAGGACTGCAGATGATTCGCTCTGATCTCCGAAGAAGCGGACGCGCGAGTCATTCCGATCGATAAGCAGGATGGCGACTGCCGATAGTGGGTGGAGTGGCCCAGAATGTTCTGGACAGAATCTGGAATCGGCGGACCCAAGGATGGTAACAGGTCTCGAAGCGTGTCGGAGGCACCCATCGGTTGGCACAATTCTTGATCAATACCTTTAGGGAGGTCCACATTCGAAGTGCTGTGGCATCGGAATAGCGAGATCCGGCAAGCGATTGCAAGATGAGACCAGTTTCACCGACGAACATCCAATGAGAAATATGCGGCATGTCACGAGAATGAAAATTTGTTTA
This sequence comes from Nitrospiraceae bacterium, assembly GCA_035623075.1. Lineage (NCBI taxonomy): Bacteria > Pseudomonadati > Nitrospirota > Nitrospiria > Nitrospirales > Nitrospiraceae > Nitrospiraceae bacterium. The sequence continues at coordinate 242,311 of DASPUC010000022.1, forward strand.
CGCGCCGCGAGCGGGGGGAGGTGAAGCGTATGTTACTGAAACGTCTCATCATCGTCACGGTGGTGTTGGTGCTATGGGCGAGTTTTCCGGCTCAGGCTTACGTCTGGAAGTGCCACACTCCACAGGGAGACATCTGGACCAGCCAACCAAACGCGTCAGATGATTGCGAGGAGTATGACGAGCAGTACAACCCCAGCGCGGCTCCGGTGGCAACGCCATCACCTTCTCAGCCAGTCCCAACTCAGCCCCTCGCAGCACCGCCCGTCGTAGCGGCGCCGGTCACGCCTCCGCCCTACGTCGGCACGTATCTCTATCCCCCCTATTATTATGCTCCAGGCTACTACGGACCAGGAGCCGTTATTGTTCGACCGCCGTTCGGCTACCCCTATGGTCACAGGTATGGGGGCCGTTGGTATGGGGGGCGTTTTAGGCGCTGGTAGCTGCGGGCCTTCATCACCAAATGCGCCTGGACTTTTGTCGCGAGTGTAATGACAGGCTTACAAAGGAGACAGATATGAAACGGATGGTCTTTGCACTATCGTATACGACAGGATTACTTCTCACACTGCTGACGCTGGCCAATGGCTCAGATGCGGCCTCGATCGATGTCGAACCGATCTCCACAATTGAGAATAGCTCACCGCACATCCTTATGGCTCAGGCCCCCTTAAGTCCGGCACCCACTGAGACAACACACCCGCCGCGTCCAGGCATGAAGCCGGAGAGCTCAGCCGGTAACCGTGTCGACGCACATGTCAAAAAGCTCCATGCAGAACTCAGGATCACGCCGGCACAGGAAGAGCTCTGGAAGAGCGTTGTCGAGGTGATGCGGGAAAATGATCAAACGATGGATGCGCTCCACAAGTCCAGAGCAGAACAAGCAGCAACCATGACGGCGGTGGACGATGTCAAATCCTATGCTGCGATCGCCGACGCCCATGCCGATGGGCTCAAGAAATTCGCATCGGTTTTTGAACCGCTCTATAACAGCATGTCGGACGAACAGAAGAAAAACGCCGATAAGGTCTTCAGTCCATCGAGCAGCAGGCCGACGAAGCCCATGAAATCCAGGGCAAAATGATGGCGAATGTCCGTAAGCTTCCATTCTTCTGTCCCTCTTGTGCATGCGATGACACTGACCGTCGAGCAACCAGCGCTTACCCGTCTCTTCATGTGATGGGATACCCGAGAGTCGAGGTTAACGCCGACGGCGGGACTGGTTGAGACGAATCAGCACTTGGCTAATCCAGCTCAAACGTCTTGGGAAAGTTCGTCAGATTACGGCAGCCGTCTTTGGTGACCAAGACCATGTCTTCGATACGAACGGCTCCGAGCCCGGGATAGTAGAGCCCCGGTTCGACGGTGACGACATGGCCCTCTTGAAGCAACGAACCGGTTCGGCTGATGCGCGGGGCCTCATGAATATCGAGACCGACTCCATGCCCGGTGCCATGAAAGTAGCCCTGCATCCGTCCATTCACGAGGCCCGTCTTGTAGCCGGCCTTCTCAAACCGCTCGCAAATGCCTTGATGAATCCTCATGCCATCGGCCCCGTCCTTCACTTTCGTGATCGCTTCTTCCTGCGCATCCTTCACGGTTTGGTAGAGTTTCTTTAACTCTATACTCGGCTTCCCCCGCACCACCGTCCGCGACATGTCGGCAAAATATCGGCTGGCCGCCGAACGGGGAAACACATCAAAGATGATGCTGCGGTGGGCCGGCAATGGTCCGCTGCCTTCATCGTGGGGATCACAGGCCTGTTCGCCACCCGCCACGATCGTATGTTGCGCCACACACTCGCATTCCATCAACTTCACGTTGATAAGTTTTTTTATTCGTTCCGACGTCAGCCGCGTCCCGTCGAGCCATAACTGGTCGCCCTTGATCGTCGCCCGGCGCAACGTGTCATGCGCGGCCGCAACGGCCGCCTCCGTGGCCCGTTGGGTCGCTTCGATGTGATGAATCTCCTCAGCTGTCTTGACCACACGACGCTCATAAAACGGCTCCCGCTTCGCCTCCACCTGATAACCCAGAGCTTGCAACCGTTTGGCGTGGCTAAAGGGAAAATTGGCGGGCACCAGAAGCTGCGTAATCCTCGCATCGCGTAGGACAACATGGACGATGTCGACGCTCCCTGGCTCAGCGACACCCTGGGTCTTGACCCGCCGTTCAATTTCCGAATAGGACAAAACACGATCGACGGAGGCCTGACTCTTGGCCCGGTCCATTTCTAGATCGCTCATCACCAGAATGCGCTCACCCTTGATTTCAAGATAAATGAAGGGGTCCGGAGCGATGAATTTGGTCGCGTAGTAGAGGTTCGAATCTATCTCGCTGGCAGCGATGAAGACCGTGGCCCGAGGCGCTGGCGGTGGAGATTCAGGCATACGATGCTCAATCGGAATCTAACACGAGGTCTAAAGTCGGTCAAGGAACGGATGGAGCCGGTTCCGGCGCGAATTGACCTTCTTTGTCCGTCGTTTTGTCCTCGTTCGGTGTCATCAGATCAAGAGGCAGCGTGACGGTGTTTTTCAACAAATCGAAGGCCAGTTGTCCGAGCCCCGTGAGCCCGACGGCAAACGATTTCATCGGCAGGTAAGTCGTTTCCGGATCTTCGATCGCGCCCTTGACCGAGAACATTGCCGTGGCAAATCCCTTTCGGTCACCGGCAAAGAGTCGCCCGAAGAGGGGGATCGTCTTCAGGAACTGCGAGTAGGACCCAAACGGACTCACGGCCCAGACCATGTCGAGCTGGTCCGTCGGCAAATCGTAGTTGCCGGCGGCGGTCACCTTGATGATGGGACTATCGATGATGAGATTCTCCGTTTCGAAAAGACCATCCTGGACTGTCACCGTCGCTGTGATCTTGTCGTAGGGCAGCCCTTCCTTCTCCAGATCGACTTTGCCCTGGAGCACAGCGGGCAGATTCAGAATGCTGATGATCTTCCAAATCGCCCGATCTTGTGACTTAAAGATACGCCCGTCTCGAACCAAGGCGTCGAATTTGCCGTTTAACGTCGGGTAGACGCCGTGCGGGTTTCGCCCGTGGCCGCGAATCGTCCCGCTGATTCGCGCCTCTCCCGTCACCGGCCCTCTGGATCCGACCAGCTTGAGAAGATCTTCCACGACCAATCCCGTCGCACGCAAGGAGATTTCTGTGTCAGCCGGCTGATTACGGGGCAACTGCACCACAAGGCGACCGGCGATTTCTCCGTCAGGCGATTGACCGGACAGCCGATCGATATCCAGAACTCCGTCTTGAATCGTGATTCTGGCAGAGAGACTCCCAAACTTCAGATGTTTATAGTGGCCGCGCGCGATGGCGGCCGTTGCATTCACTTTGCTGGTGGCGGCCAACATCTCAAGAAAATCTCGAATGGGCGACCGCGCTCCTTTGGGAATCAGCAAATCGATGTCCATGTTATTCGATTCAATCTTGGCCGCGACGATCGGCTTCACCGTCCAGTTCCGGATAGTCCCTTCAAGGGACACATCGCTATCCGCCACCCGGAACGACAACCGCTTGAGCTCCGCCCCGCTGCGCACGAGATGGAGACGAAGATACAGGTCTTGAATCGGGCTATCCACCCCCCTTGCTGTCATGAGTCCATTCGTCAGAGCAAGCCATCCCGTCGTCCGCCAGGTTCGCCAATCCCGATCCTTGCCTTTCATGTCGAGCGACAGTTCGATATTCCCCGCCTCAAATCCTCCTTTGGCAATCCATTCGGGCAGGCTGGAAAGGGACAACGTTCCCGTCGCCAGCGATGCATCGATCGAGAAACGCTCGCCCAATTGCAGTTTCCCTTTAATCGGAAGGCGAAGAGATGGCAGCTGCAGTTCAACACGCGTCAACGTCAGTACTGAACTCAACGACAGTTCGCCGTCAAATTGGACCGAAGCCGGCGCACCGACCGGCTTCTCAATCATCCCCGGCAGGAAGACCTTCGCCTCGTTCAAAACCACCTCTCCTCGTAATCGCGGCGCATCCGTCAATCCGGTCAGCACGACATCGCCGTTGATGATCCCGTCGATTGTTCCGTCTGGAAGCGATTTCTGCGGGAGCAATTGCGTCATGTGGATGGCATCGCCTCGAACACGGACGAGAAAATCCTGAAACGCGCTGGCACTCCCTCCGGTCATTCCACCCTGAACTTCCACCACAAGATCGCCCAGGTGTCCTCGCACGTGCTCAAATCGCGTCTCTCCGTCGAGCAGTACAAATTGTCCCTGAAGCGCCGTGAGCCGCTCGGGGAGCGAGGGATTCGTCAGGCTGATCTGTTGCGCCGTAATTTCTCCACCGGCAAACGTGACGCCTCCCGGTTGATTGAGTGGGCCGACCATCCGAAACGTCGGCGCCGCCTGTCCCTCGACTTCCCGGGAGGACGCCAAAACCCGTGACAGTCGCTCTGATTTGACGGTCTTGGACAGAAATTGAAGCAGGTCGGCGGCCGGCATCGTCCCAGTAATTTCCAGCTCGAGCCACGGTCCGGCTTCCAAAAATGACACCAGCGCTTTCCCGTCGCTCATCAGGATCGCGCCGTATACGCCCGTCAGATTGGAGACGCGAATGCGGCCTGCCTCGACGGACACAATGGCAGAGAGGTCTTTGGACGGGACACGATCTTCTCCCACCAACGCCTCTCCGTCGCGCACGTGAAACTCACCGGTGATTGAGAGCTGCGGCCCTGAAACGGAAGAGGCTGTGATGGTCGCGGACACGGCTTCGATTTGCCCATCGATTTGACGGTCATGAATCACAGCCGCTAACTCCGGATGGATCCACTGGGCAGGGATGACCGTCAGCAGTTCGTTCAACCGGATGGGAGCCGAAGCAAACGTCAGCGCAACGGTCGGTTGGGCCGACATCAACCCGGAGAGGCTCGCTTTTCCGGACAGCGCGAGTTTTCCCGCTTTTCCGGAGAGATCGGACAAGAGTACGTCGTATCCGGCAACGCCGGGCTGAGCTCTGACGGTGCCACTCAGATTGATCGTCCCTTTCAGCTGTTCCGGCAGCGGGCGAGGCCCGAAGAAATCCGCAAGGTCGCGAAGATTGAGATTGGCTGCTTCCATACTCCCGTCAAATTGCAGCACGAGCTGTGATGGAGCATTCGTCGTGAGAGAAGGTTGCTCGACACGAGCTATCCTGCCGGCGAGAGACGCTGCAGACACGCCGGTCTCTCCGGAATGGACGGCCGAGACATGTACGTCAGCCTGTCCCTGTTCGGCCCAGATTCTGAGGGCAGCTTCCACTGATTCGAGCTTGATCGAGCGTGGGCCGTCCGGACGTGCCTCGTCGATGATAGTGACCGTCCCGTTCACCAGCATCGCTTCTCGAATACGAAACATCCGGCTCATCATCTGTAACGCATCCTGGTCTGTGGCTGCCCCTTGGACAACCTGATCGAGCACATTCCAATGCCCGGTTTGATCCCGGCGGAGCGTCAGGGTCGGTTCTTCGATGACCAACCGTTTTCCCACCACTTGCTTACGAAGTAGCGGCAAGAGACGCAGAACGAGATCCACCTTTTTGGCCGCCAACACAACCTGATCAGATTGCCGTTCGTGGATGCCGACCTGGGTCAGTTCGAGACGAATGTTCGGAAACAAAACGAATTTGATCCGGTGGACGTCGATCTTACGTCCCAGATTCTGTTCCAGCTGCTCCAGGAAGAATTGCTTCAGGTAGTCGTCGCCCGTCAGGAACGGCGAAAAGAGAAGAAAAGACACACCGGCGATGAGAAGGAGGGCAAAGAGGATAACGAGAACGCTCGGTCGGGACACTCACGCTCCGTAGACAAATCACAACCAACGCTATGCCATCTTACCGAATCACTTATATGAAATCCACCAAGTCTGCGTCCTCACAGGGATTTTTCTCGTTTTGATCCGCCGAGACCGCACTGGTGATGGCCCGCGAGAGGGGGTATAATCCTGCGCCGATTCCGATAGAGTGTTCGCTATCCAATTCATCGTGATGACTGCCCCCACCGCTTCTGCCACGAAGATCCGTTGGATCATCCTTGCACTCCTCTTCCTCGTGAGCATGGTGACCTATATCGATCGCGTAAACATTTCTGTAACAGCAAGGCAGATGATGCCGGCGTATGGGCTCACGGACCAGGAGATGGGGCTGATCTTTTCATCGTTCGTTATCGGGTATGCCCTCTTTCAGATCCCGGGCGGATGGTTGGCGGATCGATGCGGGACCAGGGTCGTCCTCACACTCGCACTGATCTGGTGGTCGGTATGTACCGCGCTGACCGCCATAGCCGCCACCACGTCCCTTGTCGCCTTGTTCGGCATTGTCGGCGCATTAGCCGTCGTCCGAGGCAGCTTGGGTGTCGGCGAAGCGGTCGCACTTCCCGCGTTCAATCGGGCAGTGGCCGACTGGTTGCCGGCCGGCTCGCGCGGGTTCGGTATCGGTATGGCGATCGGGGGCATCGGGCTCGGATCGGCCATCACCCCACCGCTCGCGGCCTGGATCATGGTGAATTGGCGATGGCAGACGGTCTTCTATCTTGCCTCACTGATGGGACTAGGCATGGCATTGCTCTGGTGGATCGTCGCAAGAAATCATCCGCATGAACATCCCTGGACGAACGAGGCGGAACGAGCCTTGATCCCACGAGTCGCTGCACCGGGATTATTTCTTGCTGTACCCTGGAGAGTCTTTGCGCGGAGCCCCACATTGTTGTGGCTTGTCGCTAGCTACACCTGTCTCGGCTATCTCGCATACATTTACATGTCATGGTTCTATCTGTATCTCGTGAACGTACGAGGCTTCGATCTCCTCCGTGGCGGGCTTTACGCAGCAGCGCCCTTCCTGGTCATGCTCGTCTTCTGTCCACTGGGCGGATGGATGACCGATCGACTGGCCACACGATACGGCGTCAGGAATGGACGTGTCTGGGCAGGCATGACCGGCATGGGCCTCGCCGGACTGACCGTCGCACTCGGCGGGTATGTCGACTCGCCGTGGTTGGCCGTAGCTAGTCTCTCATTGGGCGCGGGCTGGCTATATTTCGCCGTCGGTGCCTATTGGGCTTCGACCACTGATCTATCGAAAACATACGCCGGTACGCTATCGGGGCTCATGAACACCGGCGCCAACCTGGGTGGCGCCCTTTCTCCAACAGTGACTCCGTGGCTCGCCGATCACTGGGGATGGCCGGTATCGCTCCTCGTCGCGGCGTTGATCGCACTGGCTGGTGCGCTGATGTGGCTCAGGATTGATCCGGGCAAGGGGCTAGAGGCCAGGGGCTAGAGGAACTGAACGCAAAGCCTGTCTTATTTCTCTTGCCCTTCGCCGAGTGTCTCTTGCCGCTCATAGCTCGCGCTTGATACAGTGCCGCCATGACGATGGAATTCAAGAAAATCGACCCGCGTGTCACCATCACGACCAAATTCGGGGAGATCAAGATTCGCTTCTATCCAGAAGACGCTCCGCGCCATTTGGACAATTTTCTCAAGCTTGCCAAGATGGGGTTTTACGACGGGACGACCTTTCACCGGATCGTTCCCGGTTTCATCATTCAAGGCGGCGACCCCTTGAGCAAAGAACCGGATCGAAGCAGGCACGGGTCAGGGGGGCCCGGCTATTGGCTGAACCCGGAACCGAGTGACCGCCCGCACAAACGAGGCGCGGTCTCCATGGCAAAGACGCCGCGGGATGGCACGAGCACGCGCGATTTCAACGACAACGGCTCACAATTTTTCATCTGCCTGGCGGACAACAGCGGATTGGATCGACGTTATAGCGTCTTTGGGGAAGTGTTCCGTGGCATGGATGTGGTCGACAAGATTGCCGCGGTTCCGCGCGACGAGTTTGACAATCCAGTCGAACCGATCGAGATAAAAATGACGGTGAAGGAGTGATATCGTGGTCATCAATCAGCTATCAGCCGGCAGCTCTGATTGCAGAGCTGTATGATCCATTTTTGTTAGCTGATAGTTGAGGGCTGACTGCTGACAGCTAGAAGAACGCCATGCTGGCGTACGTCACCGTCGAATTGTATTGATCGGTGATCCCGCGGTCGTACCGCAAAACCTGCCCTGACTCTGCCTCGATCAACCGCAGCAAGGAATAAATGGGGGCGAACCCTGAAATGCGTCGTTGATCGTTTTCCTTGATGATGTAGTTCGCGAACTCGTCCGGTTTCCGCTCTTCAACCGGTTTCAACATTTCCAAATCGTGCTGCATTGCGCGGTGAAAGGAAAAGTCGGTCGGCGGTTCCTTGTCCCCATATCGCATTCCGAGGTGAGCCAGTTCTGCCGCCGCAATCATGCAATGGTCCCGCCCCGATCCGGTTAAGATGTCGCGCAGGCCTCCGAGGAAAGTCTCCACGGACTGCCTCACGTGTTGATCTGAGAGACTGAGTGCTGAAAACGAACAAAGGATCGGCACGATCGTGAACGGCTTCTTGGTTCCAACGACGTGTTGCAGAAATGGCAGTTGAAATTCGATAGCATGTTCCGCCTGATGGCAGAGGTCTCCGGCAAACACCATTGGGAATCTTTCTTTGATTGTCGAGAGAACTGCCCGATCTGATCGCACCACGCCTAGAGGGGTTTCAAAATCTTTGTCCGTCACGGCGAACAGATTGTCCAATCCGGCGTAGGCGGTTCCGATGACCACGTACAAATCCGGCTGCGTCGCCTCCTGCAACTCCTTATAGGCCCAGGCATAAATGGGACCGGCTTGCTTGAGGTCATAGGTCGGCGCGACAAGTCCCTTAATCTTCTTCCCCCGATGCTCGGACGCCTTGAAATCCGGCCCCTCCTTCGACGTAAAGAAATTCTCGATCTGCTTCGCCAGTTTGGCCCCATCGGCTTCATAGCTCCTTCCCGCAAAAGCCGCAGGACGCAGCGGACTCTGACGATAGAAACTGCGAGCCTGCTGCTTGGCTGCCTCAGCCCGTTCGCCTTCCAAGAACAGTTTCTGATCCAGATCAGCTACGAGCTGCTCCACCTTATTCGGCATGAGGAATTCGCCGAATCGTTTCAGGTAGAGGCCGACGATATCCTGAAGCGAGTGTTCGCCGTCAAAATGCTGGACGATGAAGAAATAATTGAGGGGGAGGACGAGCTTGTCTTTGCTCAACCCGGAGGGATCCCACAGGACGATATATTGCTCCTCTCCCTCTTTAACGGGGGAGAACTGGAGATTCCGCAGAACCGGATACTGTTTGGGATCGTTCGTGGTGGTCATCGTCATGGTACGAGCGGCCATTGTAACGGACCACTTTTCTGACCTGCAACGGGAAAGGAGGCTGTTACTACTTGTCCGGAGGCGTGCCTTGGGCGCGTCCGTTCAGGTAGACCAGGGTTCCCACGGTCAGCAAGAGAAGCCAGACGGTGGGTCTGCCATAGGAGGGATTGGAGAATTCGATCAGATCAGTCAGCCGACCAATCAGCAGGGACATACGGGCCATCACCGTGTAGCCAAACGCCGCGCCGAAGGCAATCATGAGGAAAAGAATTCCCGTCCGGGCCACCGCTTTACCCGGCCCTGTATGCTCGACCGAGAAGAAGAAGTAGAACAGGACGGAGCTGACCCCGAGCAAAATAATTATTGTGTTTAGACCACTGGCAGGGTTTAGAACGTTCCAGGTAAACGTGAGGCCCTCTCCCGGCACGAGCATCATCAATGGGCGAACCGTGTCTTCTATCTGTTTAAGAATGTACGATGAGATCACTCGTGGAATGGCTAAGCCAGACCCGACCCCGACAATGAAGGCAAAGGCATAGCGAGAGAGCCACGAGGCCTTGGGCGCATAGCGTGTCAGCATCAACGACCCGATGGCGACAGGGATCAGCAGCGCAATTTCACCTTGCTCAAAGATGGGTTTTAGAATGAGGTGGACCAGCACTGTGTCATAGGCCTTGACAATCGTATAGCCGACCGACACACCGACATAGAGATGTTCGGCCAATTTGAAGAGCGGATTGTCCCTGTAGAGGAAGGACAGGATGAACAGGGTCAGTCCTGTTGCCACCCATGCTCCCAAGATTGACTCATCCATCGCTGATCCTTCCTTTATCGGACCTGTCCCTGTTGCCGGCCCTGCTGCCGTATTGAAAAGTAGAAGATATTGCAGAGCACAACCAGCACGACGATCGCCACGTGCGTAACTGATTGTGCATCCATCCCGGCCACAGCCCGTCCCTTCTGTCCGATGAGGCTTTCGTATTCCGCTGCGCCGCGCAGCCCGCCGATTAAGCCGTTGATCTGGCCGCTCCGCAATAGGGGATACAGGCCCGGGGCTATCACGCCTGTACACCCGCCACCCAACTCGAATTTGTATTTGTCCTTGCCGAACACGTACCAGGCCTCGACTCCGGGATTCCCGGCCGCGAGGCTGATCGCATAGCTCACATCCTTGAGGCTCTGCACACCGTCCAAGACCGGCTGACCCTTCGTCGGCTTTCCGTTATAGTCGCTCGGGAATGAGGTGTAGAGGTCCTGCCCCATGTTGATGATGACGGCTGAGCCGCCTGGACTCCACCCAAGAAACACGTAGTCCTTGCCTTTTTCTTTTCCCGTCTCTTTGGCAACTTGAGTCACCAGCTGATCGGCCATCCCGGTGCCGGATACCCATAAGGTCATGGCGATGACGCGGAGGTTCTTCCGGAAAGCATGGCGTAACAGGGCAATGGCCTGAGGGTGCAGTTCCGGTTTCGATGCCGGATCGAAATCCAGCGACAAGAGAAAGACAGACCCTTCCGGAAGCTTATCGATGTAGTCATAGACACTCCGCACTTCAGGAGAAATCTTGATTGGGAGTCCGACCGGATAGAGCAAGGGCAAGAGCGTGCAGAGACCGATCACCAAAAAGATGATCCGTCGATCGATCTTGAGCATGCGTTCGGCGAAAGCCATAGAATCGTTGAACGTGAATCGTTAACCGTGAAATCCTCTTGCGTTTAACAAAGAACGTTTAACGTCCCCCTCCTACTCTTTGCCGCCGCCCAGGTACGACCGTTCAATGCCGAAGATAATCTTCAGGGACAGGGCAACGGCCCCAAGACTGACCCCGATCAAGATTGCTCTCCTGACTGACGCATTAAGCACGTTAAGAATCCATTGCGAAACGTCCCCGCTCAACGGGATCAGATATTCTCCCAGCGGCACACGTCCCATCATGACGATCACCGCCGCGATTAATAGCACTGCTGCTTCCCGGCTTCGCGCCCGGAAGGATCGATAGGCGGCGGAGGCAATAAAGAACGCGAGGATCGCAAACATGGTTCCCTGCAACGGCACCATCATGAAGTTATAGACCCATCCGAAGGCGGTCGAAACTCCATCGGCACCACTTTCTTTGCCGCCTGCGATGAGTCCCACCGTAATCGTGCCGAGCATGCCGGCATAGAGCACGACGCTGTAGCCCCATCCCACTTCTTTCCGCCGGATCTTCACCGCATGGAGATGAAACAGGCTCGTCACCCCAAGCACCAGGGCAAAGCCGCCAATGATCTGGAGCCATTTCGTCGCAGAGGTGAGCAGCAATTCTGACGAAGGATGCGGTACATAGTATTGGGCCGCGAACACCAACCCGGTGATCAAGGTGATGAAAAGCGGAACTTGCCGGCGTAAGAAGATCATTTCACGTCCTTAAAGAAATCCAGAAACAGCTGCGGCCACTCCATTTGGAAGACGACGCCGACAGTTGCCAGCAGGGTCCCCACTCCAATCACGGTCAACAACACCGCCTTCCCGATATCCTGTCCGCGCAACGTACCGATCTGGATCGGTTCTCTCGATAGGTAGGCACTCGCCGCGTAGAGCTCTTCACCGATCAACGTATAGTCGCAGGTCGTCACGAAGAATGGCAGTTGATGATCAGAGTCGGTCCCTGCAATCTGAATCGCTCCGGTGCTGGCCCCTGTCTCCGTCAGCAGCAGCGATTCGGCAAAGTACGCCCCCATGAAAAAATTCGCCGCCGGTTTCTTACGGAGCATGATGCCGTCGACAGCCGCGGTATAGCTGAACTGGTCGGAGGTAATAAAGAAGTTGGCATCTTCCTTGAAGAGGTCCGGCTTGCCTGCCTCGAGATAGGCCTGCTTGGTGATTTCCTGGCAGACAGCCATGGTAATCGGATCACGATGCGGCACCATCAATTCCGTTTCATAGGCGGCGGTCCGTTTTGCAACCCGGCCCAGGATCACGGCCGCCGCAATGGTAGACGGATCACTCATATCGTGCGCACCGGTCAGATACAGAATCGGCTTGCCCAACTCGGTCGACCGGCCGATCGCTTCATCCACCGCGTCGAGGCCGGGAATCCGGCGAAGAAAAATGTCACGCCGCTTGGCTTGGCTGATCGTATAAAACACCAGCCCGCCGAAGGACAGGGCTATCAGGAGATTATTGACTTCGTTCCAATTAAACCAATTTGGCTGCGGGGTCGCGTGCATCACCGGAGAGAAGGTGCGTGTGTCCCCCCTGATCGTCGCGACCGCTACGGAGTAGCCATTGCCGTCCTTGAGCTCGATCCCCTTGCCGCTCCTGATGACAAACAAGTGGTCCGTCGGCTCTCCCTTACGGGTCCACCAGGGAAGCCGAGTCTGTTGAACTAAACTTCTATTCGCAGGAAATTCAGCGACTACTTTCATCGCGGCGGGATCGGTTACTGTCGTCCCTTCCGCCATCAGCACCTGGTATCGTACGTCTGGCCCGTCATAGGAGGCGGCGGGCCACAAGACCGTCAAACTTCCTCCGCCATCGCTGGGAGTATCGTACAGGTCAAGACTTTGTGGCGGCGGAAGCGAAGTCTGAGCGTTGGGAACTGAGGGAAAGAGAAGCGAGACGGTTAGTGGAAGCAGGAAGACCGGAACGCTGGTCAACCGTCTCATCATGCCGCTATGCACCCTCGATCACTTCAATGTTCGCCCGTGGAATGACAGTCGTCTGTCCGTCATGGAACTTCACCTCGAGCACCCGTACTTCGCTTTCGGTCGGGATCTTTTGCAAGTCCGGAGGAAGCGCGGAAACCTGCCCTATCTTGCCGAACAGAGGATCACGGATGATTCGAACCGGATCGCCGATGCGTATCCCTTCGCGCTGGACAGTTGCTGTCGCCGCCCCCGATACAGTCCCGGCCTCCTTGGGAATGATAATCTCCGGCCTGATCACACCGGCTCGGATCTGTGTCGAGCCGGAGATCGAGGCCTTCTGCCCCACATGCGCCGACAACAGGGCAAAGGTCTTCTGCGCCATCGGGATCGTGCCGAATCCTTCCGTCAGAATCAATGTAAATCCCACCTGCTCCGTACCAGTGATCGCCACGCCAAGGTCATAGCCCAAGAGGGCGCGCAGATCCTTATCATGAATCCCACCCACGACCAACCCGGCAAGACCAGATTGTTTGGCTTTCGTCAGTGTTTCAGCCGGGAGAAACGAGCCACCGACCACGATCCTGCCCTTCATGTCGGCGGTCAAATGGTTCGGGGTCAGCACATCATCGGGCGATTTCGCTGCCACGAACACGGTTCCCCAGGTTTCTCCGCCAATGCCGAAGATTCCTTGGATCAACGTGCAGGTTGTCTCGACGGTCACGCCCTGTTTGGGCTGCACCTCCACGACCGAACCATCCACATAACCGAGGACATCGAGAACCTGAGGCGGCTCACGCAGCAACACCTGCCCGGTGACAATCGACAGCGATTCCACCGTCCCGGTGACAGGAGACCGAATCTCGGTCTTAAACCATTTAATCAGCGGCTTGTTCTCCGCCAGGATTTCGTCTTTCTGAATCGATTCGCCTTCTTTCTTGACCAGATACTCCTTGATTTCTTCCGGCGCGATGCTGAGTTGATTCGCCAGATTCAGGGGATAGACTTTTCCCGGCAATTCGGCTCTCGCCACCGGTTGATTCGCCTGCACCCGGTCGCCGGCCTGCACTAAGACCTTTCCGGGAATCGGCAATTGGCGCCGACGGCGGATCACGGCCTGCTCGGTAACGGTCAAACCTGGTGTGTAGGAATGAGCCATATCAAAACTTTTGGCTAGAGGCACGAGGCAAGGGGCTAGAGGAAACACAATCCGTCCTATCGCCTCTAGCCTCGCGCCCCTCGCCTATACTTTCGGGTACAGATCCACCGCTTTGAACCACTGTATCAGCGCCGCGATCCTCGTCTGCTCATCAACTGGAAGCTGCAGTGGTCGTCCACGACCGTCGAGCATCACGCCGACCACGCCGCCCTGCACTTCTCGTGAAACCGAGACGCCCGGGCCCGCTCCGAGATCGACCTGCTTCGCCGGCTGCATGGTGATTGTGGCCTTCTGATTTAGCCCGAGCGGGAAGTGTCGCAGTTCGCCCATCTTCAATTGGTCCTTCACCACCCGACCATCAGGAAAGGTCATCCCGTAATCCGCCAGACGCTCGCCGTCCTTTACCCGACCAATCGGAGCCACGCAGGTGCCAAGATAGACCATGCAGTCTCGCACGAAAACGTCAGTTGCCGCCTTCTCATCGATTGTCGACAGGACGCCGAGGTGCGGCATCATGAAGATGCTATCGACCGACAACATAGTGAAGCCGAGCGGCTCGTACGCATCGACCATCATCAGCATCGCCTGAACCCGCCGCGGGGCGTGCGAAAGAATTCCGCCGCTGCCGACGATCAGATCGAGCTTCAGCATGTCGATGAGGGTCTTGCCGGACGTCTGCTGCTCGAAGACGTCGGAAATCGTCCGTTCCTGCTGCACGCCTTTGAGACCGGTCGCCAGCGATTTGTGATGAATCAGCGCAAGCCGAAGAGCCTCGCGCGCAATAGCCTGCTCAATTTGCAGTTCATCGAGTGTCTGCGGGATGGTCGTCGGGCGGATCATCTTGTTCTTGATACGATTGCGCAGGGTCTGTTCATCGATCCCAAACGGCACCCATCGCATGATATTCGGAAGTCCGGCTTCGGCCAGCACGTTCGAGACGCTATAAGACATTCCGAGATTGGCGCTCACCGTTCGGTTAAACACCCCGCCGAAGACCGAAAACACATCGGTCGTTGCTCCGCCGATATCGACGCCGATCAAGTTCAGGTGCTCACGCTTCGCGATCGTCTCCATGATGACGCCGACTGCCGCAGGAGTTGGCATGATCGGCGCGTCGGTCATCTCGATCAGCTTCTTGTACCCTGGTGCCTGCTGCATGACATGTTCAAGAAACAAATCGTGGATCTTATGGCGAGCTGGCGCGAGGTTCTCACGCTCAAGGACCGGCCTGATGTTCTCCGTCACCTCCAAGGCCGCCTTTTCTCCGAGAATCGTCCTCACCTGCTCCTGCGCATCCTTATTGCCTGCATAAATCAACGGAAGCTTGTAGGTTGCACCGAACCGCGGCCGTGGTTCTGCCGCCGCGACATATTCAGCCATCTCAACCACGTGTGTAACGGCACCCCCGTCCGTCCCGCCGGACATCAGAATCATGTCCGGTCGCATGGAACGAATGCGCTCGATCTTTTCATGCGGCAGCCGGCCATCGTTCGACGCCAGCACATCGATCACGATGGCTCCGGCGCCAAGGGCCGCCCGTTGCGCACTCTCTCCTGTCATGTTCTGCACCACTCCGGTCACCATCATCTGCAAGCCACCGCCGGCACTGCTGGTTGAAATGTACATATCGACGCCGGTTTTCGGGTCGCCTTGAGCGGCCCGGTTGGGTGTCAGAATCTTGTCGCCGTCGAGGATCTTGCGCCCGGAGAGTTCCTCGATTTCGGCAATCGCATTCAAGACGCCGCGCGTGACGTCTTCAAATGGTGCCTCAACCGTGGTCGGCGCTTCACCACGATACGTCTGACGGTACTCTTCGCCCACTTTCTCGATGAGAATGGCTTTCGTGGTGGTGCTGCCGCAGTCGGTCGCAACGATGACGTTTAACGGAGAGATGGTCTTGGCCGGGTGTTCAGATGCCATCAGCAGCGTACCTGACCAAGACCGCGTTGCTCGACTTTCATGAGTCGTGAGACACAAGAAGTTCGGAACGGGATACGCTTCACGAGTAACGATTCACGCCCGAGCGTCATTGAGCCGCCGCGCCTTTCAGAGCAGTGCGGGTCTCGATCAAGGCAAGGAGGCGAGGGATCGTCTCGCGCCGTTCGAGTAGATGAGCGATCTGTGAAACGTCTTGGGCGTTGAAAGCGATCTCGATGATGGGTGTAAAAAAATGCAGCGCTTGGCTACCGAGAAAGTTCATGGGACCGAGTGATTCAAGAAACACCGTCGCCGGAGCCGCCATCTTCCCGTTTACCACGGCATCCGCGACCCGCTCAAGCAATGCCAGATCCTCGGTGGTGAAGACTTCGGTTTCGATTGTCGTTGAAAAGGCATGCGCGAACCCCTGACGAACCCTGGTCCATGTCTGTGCGAGCGACGCTTTGGCGAAGGAGATCATAACCGTGTGGAAGGACGGCTGAAATCACTCGTGAAAATTCATTATATGGAGGGGGTGAAACAGAGTCAATTCTTCGACAATCGTGTGGTCTCCGTGAGAAAGAACGCCGATCGAACCGCTCCTACTCTTGCGTCTGCTGCCCTATTTTACCTTCCGTTCCCTTCCATAACCGAACGATGTTGTCCTTGTGCTTGAACCAAATCAGCGCACTGACGATCACTGAGAAAACGAGAAATTCCTGTCGCTGTTCGTTGACGATCGCCACCACCGGAAACACCCCGAATGCTGCGAGCGCCCCCGCAGAGGAGTAGCGCCAGATTGCCACCGTTCCGAGCCAGATCAACAACAAGAGTACCCCCATCGATGGCGAGAGACCCAGTACCGATCCCAGCGCCGTTGCCACCCCCTTGCCTCCTTTGAAGCTCAGGAATGGCGAAAAGACATGACCAAGAATCGGCGAGATCGCGACCACCATGATGAGAGGCTCATCGGTGAGCCACTGCATGGCGGCCCAACCCATGACCCACCCTTTACCCATGTCGCCAAGCAGAGTCAGAACACCGGCTTTCGTGCCGGATGCGCGAAGCACGTTGGTGAAGCCGACATTCTTGCTGCCGACCGTACGCGGATCGGCCAGACCCATCGCCTTTGACACGACAAGGCCGAACGGAATGGCGCCGAGCCCATACCCAGCTACAGCCATAAGAATCCAGAGAAACCGATCGTCCATGGATCAAGAGGTATTGGAGAAACGACGCATCCGGTCAGGCACGGCTAGAGTCCCTTGGTCGCCACTTGCTTCCAGAAGCTCCACACATATTGAGCACCGGACGCATACCCGAGGATGAGCGACAGGTAAAGGGTGACGATCCCGGCCAAGTGGAGATTACCCAGAGCAGACAGGGCTGTCCCCTCGAGAATCAGCAACACGATCGCGATCACTTGCAACGCCATCTTGTATTTGCCGCTCGTTTCTGCCGCGATGATCATCCCTTCGGTCGCTGCAATGGCGCGGATGCCTGTGACCGCGACCTCACGGGCGATGATCAGAATCGCCACCAGCGCGCTCACGCGATCCACGTTGACCAGCAGAATCAATGCCGACAAGACGAGCAGCTTATCGGCGATTGGATCGAGCAACTTGCCGAGCTTGGTGACCTGCCCAGACCGGCGCGCCAGATAGCCGTCAAGCAGATCGGTCACCGCCGCCACGACAAACACGATCGCGGCGATGATGGATCGATGTGGATCCGGCGTCGCGAACAGCATGACAAAGACCGGAATGAGGAGAATCCTCGTGAGCGTGAGCAGATTGGGGACGTTGATCGATTCCTGCCCCACCTGTTTCCACATGTCGATGACCCAGTTCACCGTCCCTCCCGCCTCAGTGCTTACACGATCCCGTTCTTCAAGAGGTCGTGCAGGTGAATTACGCCGACGATCCGCTGCTCCCCTTCCGTCACCACGAGCGTCGTGATCGAGTAGCGCTCCATCACTTCAACGGCTCGCGCCGCCAAGTCATCCGGTCCGATCGTTCGCGGCGAGCGAGAAGCCAGTGTTCCAGCCGTCGCCTTGATGATTTCGCCGCCCTGCTGGACGAACCGGCGCAAATCGCCATCGGTGATCACGCCGAGAAGGGCGCCAGTCCGATCAATCACCGTCGTCATGCCCAGTTTCTTGGCTGAAATCTCCGAAATCGCCGCCGAACCGGTCGCCTGTTCTTGAACTCGTGGGACTTCGTCACCGACATGCATAAGATCACGCACCTTGATGAGCAAGCGCCGGCCAAGCGTGCCGCCCGGATGGAACTGCGCAAAATCCTCAGATTTGAATCCCCGCTTTTGCAACAACGCCACGGCCAACGCATCCCCCATCGCCAAGGTCGCCGTCGTGCTGGCCGTCGGGGCCAATCCCATCGGGCAGGCTTCCTCCGATACGGACACGTCCAACACGACATCGCTGTGCTTGGCCAAGGTCGAACCCATCTTTCCCGTTAAGGCCACAGTGGGAACGCCCATTCGCTCGATGTACGGCAACAACTGGAGTATTTCCTTCGTTTCGCCGCTGTTCGAAATCGGAATGAGGGTATCGCGACGGGCCAGCATGCCCAGATCGCCATGCACACCTTCGGCCGGGTGGAGAAAGAAGGCGGGCGTGCCGGTGCTGGCCAACGTCGCGGCAATCTTTTGCCCAATGAGGCCGGACTTACCCATACCGGAAACGACGACTTTCCCTTTGCAGTTGTAGAGCAAATCCACCGCCTGCGTAAAACGTTCGTCCAGACGATCGACCAGAGTCTGGACCGCGCGGGCCTCAATCTGGAGCACCCGGCGGCCTTCATTGAGGCTCGCGCTGGTCTGTCCGCCGGAGGTTTTCGCAGTGGAGTGGTTTTTCAGTTTTTCGGTTTTGCTGCGTCGCATATCCGCATCACCCGCTCAAGCAGTGTCTTCAACTGATGCAGCGGAACCATGTTCGGACCATCGGAGAGGGCATCATCGGGATTCGGATGTACCTCCATGAAGAACCCATCGACACCAGCTCCCGCTGCTGCACAGGCGAGCGGTTCAACGAATTCTCGCTGGCCGCTTGATTGTGTCCCACCGCCGCCCGGGAGTTGCACGCTGTGAGTCGCATCGAAGACGACCGGATAGCCAAAGCTGCGCAGGATCGGGAACGATCGCATATCGACGACAAGATTGTTATACCCGAAGGAAGATCCCCGTTCAGTGAGAATAATACGGCGATTCCCGCACTCTTCCACCTTCTTCACCGCATGGCCCATCTCTTGAGGCGAGAGAAACTGGCCCTTCTTCACGTTCACGACTTTGCTGGTCTTGGCTGCGGCAACCAGGAGATCCGTCTGCCGGCAAAGGAATGCGGGAATCTGAAGGATATCCACGACTTCACCGGCTTCAGTGGCCTGCTCCTCTGTGTGCACATCTGTCAAGACTGGGATACCTAACTGATCTTTTACCTTCTTGAGCACGGCCAGGCCTTTTTCGATGCCGGGGCCACGAAATGACTTGATTGACGTTCGGTTCGCTTTGTCGAACGATGATTTGAAGACATAGGGAATGCCGAGCGCCTTGGTGATCTCGGCGATGCGGCTGGCCGTTTCCAACACGAGTTGTTCGCTTTCGATGACACAGGGGCCGGCGATCAGAAACGGCCGCTGCCCTTGACCGGCTTTGAACGTTCCGATGTCGACGACGTTCGCCATGGCCGCTCAGTGTCCAAGCTTGTTCCGCAACGCGGCGCCAACAAATCCGCTGAAGAGCGGATGAGGATGGTGCGGGCGCGAGTTATATTCCGGATGGAATTGCGTCGCCAAGAACCAGGGATGGTTCCTCAATTCGACGATTTCGACTAATCGTCCGTCTGGCGAGAGACCGCTGAGCACCAACCCTTTCGCCGTCAAGACATCGCGGTAGGCATTGTTGAATTCATACCGATGTCGGTGTCGTTCGCGGACTTCGTCCACACCATACATCTTGTGCGCCAACGTGCCCTCGCCCAGTTTGCAGAGATACGACCCGAGCCGCATAGTCCCGCCTTTGTCGCTCACACTGTGCTGATCCGGCATCAGATGAATCACGGGATGGGGAGACCGCTCGTCGAATTCGGCGCTGTTCGCCCCCGCAAGGCCGGCCACGTTGCGGGCAAATTCAATCGTTGCGCACTGCATACCGAGACAGAGTCCAAGGAACGGGACATGATGTTCTCTCGCGTATCTAATCGTCGTGATTTTCCCTTCGATTCCCCGCGATCCGAATCCTCCAGGAATCAGAATCCCGTCAGCGTCACGAAGAATCCGTTCGGTGCCCTGGCGTTCGACGTCCTCCGATTCAATCCAGTTGATGTTGACTCTCGTTTCATGGTCAATACCGCCGTGCACCAACGCTTCGGCCAGACTCTTGTAGCACTCCTTCAGCCCCGCATATTTCCCTACCAGCGCGATGGAGACTTCGTGTTTGGGATGCTTGATCTTCTGAACCATCGCGTCCCATTCGCGCAGATTGGGTGGACCCGTTTCCAGACGAAGCTGGCGAACGATCAATTCATCCAGGCCTTCTTTCCGAAATACGATCGGGACTTCATATATCGTGTCCACATCCTTGGCTGTAATGACCGCGTCTTTCTCCACGTTGCAGAACATCGCAATCTTCGCCTTCAACTCCGGGGGAATGTACCGGTCGGTCCGGCATAAGAGAATGTTCGGCTGAATGCCGATTTCGCGCAGCTTGTTCACCGAATGCTGGGTCGGCTTGGTTTTTAATTCACCCGCTGCCCCGATATAGGGCACCAGCGTGAGATGGACGTACAGGACATTGTCACGGCCCACGTCATACGGCATTTGGCGAATCGCTTCGAGGAACGGCAGGCTCTCAATGTCGCCGACGGTGCCGCCGATTTCCACGATCGTGACATCCATCCCTTTCGAAATCCGCACGATGCATTGCTTGATCTCATCCGTGACATGCGGCACGACTTGGACCGTTCCGCCGAGGTAATCGCCGCGACGTTCTTTGGTGATGACGGAGTGATAGATTCGCCCCGTGGTGTAATTGTTTTCTTTTGTCAGCGTCAACGAGGTGTACCGCTCATAGTGACCCAGGTCGAGGTCCGTCTCCGCCCCATCATCCGTCACGTACACTTCGCCATGCTGATAGGGATTCATCGTACCGGGATCAACATTGATGTAGGGATCAAGTTTCAAGAACGTGATTTTGAGGCCTCGACTTTCCAACAGGTTCCCGATCGAGGCCGACGCGAGTCCCTTCCCCAACGATGAGACGACCCCGCCGGTCACAAAAATGAACTTGCTCATCGTGCGTTCCATCCCTTTCGATCGAATGATTCGAACCCGCATACCATAGTCAGCAAGAAGGCACCGCCCGATTGAAGGTCATACTCTGTGCCGTAGTCTCGGCGAACCGAAGTTGCTCCGATACCGTAACCGCATCTTCCGGTGTATCCACGCGGAGCGAGCTTCGTTTCGTTTCCCACACTCGAATGGTCATCCCATGTTCCAAGGCGCGCAGTTGCTCCAATTTTTCTCCATCTTCTAACACCCCAGTCGGCAGCGCGGCAAACTTCAGGAGTGCATTCCTTCTGTAGCTATACACCCCTAAATGAATATAGCCCAAACCCTGTGTCGAGCAGCGGCCGGAATCCTCTCGCACCATGGGAATCGGAGACCGCGAAAAGTATAGGGCCTTCCCCTGCTGGTCGGTCACGACTTTCACGACGGCGGGATTCTGCAGCTCCCCCCTGGATTCGATCGCCCGCTTCAGCGTTCCTATTTCGGCTCCACTCGCAATGAATGGCTCGATGAGATCGGTGAGCAAATCAGGATCTACCGGAATTTCGTCCCCCTGCAAATCCACAAAATATTCACCCGGAAGTGTGCTGGCTACGGCTGCTACACGATCCGTCCCAGTCCGATAGTCTCCCGTCATGAGGATCACTCGTCCACCGAACTGCTCTACGGCTTGTTTAATGCGCTCGTCGTCGGTCGCTACCACTACGTCGGATACCACCGCGCAGGCCGCAGCTCGTTCGTACACGTGCTGGATCAACGGCTTGGCACCCAGTTTCACCAGTGGTTTTCCTGGGAAACGCGACGACCCGTAGCGAGCTGGAATGACCACGCTCACGGACGACCGGACGTTAGTCATCCAGGACCTCCGACAGTTGCTGTGCAGACACTGTCGCCGTTCCGACCATCCCTACCACGATTCCTGCTGCCTGGTTCGCCAGCTGTGCCGCCTCCTTCATTGTTGCCCCCGTCGACAATGCCAACGCCAACGTCCCGATCACCGTGTCACCCGCTCCCGTCACATCATAAACCTGTCGAGCCTGCGTGGGAATATGCCAGGAGACCCCATCGGCCTCGTACAGGCTCATTCCTTTTTCGCCACGAGTAACCAAGACAGACTGGCACCCAAGCCGTTGTCGGATGATCGCCCCGGCTTGATCGATCGCCTGGTCGTCATCCCCGTGCACGCCGGCAGCCTGTGTGGCCTCCAGATGGTTCGGTGTAATCACCGTTGCACCCTTGTAATAGCCGAAATGTTCCACTTTAGGATCGACAACCACGGGAATCCGCCGAAGCGATGCCAATCGCGTAAGCTCTGACATCAAGGCTGCCGTCACCACTCCCTTCGCATAGTCGGAGACGACGAGACAGGAGAGTTCTCGTACACGCGATTCCACATAGCGCAGGATACGTTGCTGTAAAGACTTTTTAAGTTCGTCTCTCTGTTCCACGTCATAGCGGACAACCTGTTGATTGTGCGCGATGACCCGCGATTTTCTGGTCGTCGGACGTTCCTGATCGATGACTACCCCGCCACGACCCGATCGCTTTGTTCCCAGTTCCTTCAGCAGCAACCGGCCGGTTTCGTCCGAGCCAATCACGCCGCAGAGATCCGCCTTGCCTCCCAAAGCGAGAATATTGTTGAACACGTTCGCTGCTCCACCGAGCTTCAAAGATTCAGAATCCACGTGTACGACCGGAACCGGAGCTTCCGGGGAGATCCGGCTGACGCGTCCCCAGATGTAATGGTCGAGAATCAAGTCTCCGATGACCAACACCGAAGCCTGTGGGAACCGCTGAATATATTGCCGGAGCGCTTTCGCAGGCACCTTACCTCCCTGGTCACTGACTCCCTGACGAGACACCGTCTGGCGACGACGCGTGCCTATTGAATGGCTTTGCCGAACCGTTCCCATCGCACCCAGTCGGTCCACTTTCCCTGGCCGCTCCAGGACCAGTAAATCCTGAACGCCTTGCCACGAATCTTCTCCTCACGCACAAAGCCCCAAAATCGACTGTCCAAACTCTGATCGCGGTTATCGCCCATGACGAAGTAGGCCCCTTCAGGCACGGTCACCGGCCCGAAATTATCCCGTGGGTTGATCATCCCATCGATGATTCCCGGGTCGATCCGTTGCGTAAACCCCTTGTCGTCCAACGGTCGCCCATTCACCAGCACGACTTTGTTACGGATTTGCACCGTATCTCCCGGTGTTCCGACGATTCGCTTGATGAAATCTTTCTCCTCATCTTCCGGAAAGCGGAACACGATGATATCACCGCGCTGCGGTTTTCCGAACTCAATGAGTGTCTGAGAGGCGTAGCAATTGACCGGCGGAAGAGCCATTTGGAATTTACAGAGCGTCGGCCACTGCAATCCATATGAGAGTTTGCTCACCAGAATGTGGTCTCCGATCAACAACGTCGGGATCATCGAACCGGACGGAATCTTGAATGCCTGCACGACGAACACCCGAATCGCGAAGGCCAGTAACATGGCGACCACGATGGCTTCCGCATACTCGCGGAACATCGATTTTCGACCGACTTGTGTCGTCACGGCACGATTCTCCACCGATGCCGAGGACGACACCGACTCGACCGTATCTTGAGACGAGGCAGTCCTGACATCGTCGGTTTTAGATCGATCAGAGCCTGCGCTCATTCGTCACCGACCTTTAAAATAGCCAAGAACGCTTCTTGTGGAACTTCCACGCTGCCGACTGCTTTCATCCGCTTTTTCCCTTCCTTCTGCTTCTCGAGGAGCTTGCGTTTCCTCGTAATGTCGCCGCCGTAGCATTTCGCCGTGACGTTCTTCTTCATGGCCCCGATGGTCTCTCGCGCAATGACTTTGTTTCCTATCGCGGCCTGAATTGCGACCTCAAACATCTGACGCGGAATCAACTCCTTCATCTTCTCGGCCAACTGGCGTCCGCGTTGATACGACCGATCGCGATGGGTAATAAAGGAGAGGGCGTCGACTGCTTCGCCGTTGAGCAGAATATCGAGCTTCACGAGATCAGATTCACGATAACCGAGCAGCTCGTAGTCGAGCGACGCATACCCTTGGGTCCGAGACTTGAGCTTATCGTAAAAATCGAGAATCACTTCGTTGAGCGGCATCTCGTAGCTGATCATCACCCGGGTGGGATCGAGGTAGTGAATGTCCCGCTGAATGCCGCGTCGTTCCTGGCAGAGTTGCAAGATGGCGCCCATGTAACGTTCCGGCGTGATGATCGTGGCAAGAATAAAGGGTTCTTCAAACGACTCGATACTATTGGGAGGTGGCAGTTTCGCCGGATTGTCGATTTCCAACACGTCGCCCTTTGTCGTCAACACGCGATAGACAACAGTGGGCGCCGTGGTGATCAAAGTCAACCCGTACTCGCGCTCAAGCCGCTCCTGAATGATTTCCATATGGAGCAGCCCCAGAAATCCGCACCGAAACCCAAACCCCAGTGCCATCGAGGTTTCTGGCTCATAGACAAACGACGAGTCGTTCAACCGCAACTTGACCAACGCATCCCGCAGGTCTTCATATTTCGCCGTATCCGTCGAATACAACCCGCAGAACACCAACGGTTTGGCCTCTTTGTACCCAGGAAACGGCTCGTTCGTCGGGTTGACGGCATCGGTAATCGTGTCGCCGATCTTGACGTCGGCCACCTCTTTCATGTTGGCACAGAGGTACCCGACCTCGCCCGTCAATAACTCATTCTTCTTCGTCCGCTTGGGTGTGAATTGCCCGACTTCCATGACTTCAAAGGTCCGGCCGTTCGACATCACCTTGATCTTCATGCCGGGTCTGACCGATCCATCGATAATCCGTGTGAGCACGATCACCCCTTGATAATTGTCGAACCAGGAATCAAAAATGAGCGCCTTTAACGGCGCCAGCGGTTCGCCCGACGGCGGAGGAATACGTTCGATGATCGCCTCGAGCACTTCCGGCACACCCCTGCCTTCCTTGGCACTGATCGGCATCGCATCGCTAGCATTGAGTGTCAGCACTTCAGCGATCGAATGCTTCGTACCCTCCACATCCGCGCTGGCCAGATCGATCTTGTTGATCACTGGTATGATCGTTAATTTATTCGCCATCGCCAAGTTGACGTTGGCAATCGTCTGGGCCTGTACGCCTTGGGTTGCATCCACTAACAAGAGAGCCCCCTCACAAGCGGCCAAACTGCGAGAAACCTCATAGGTAAAGTCCACGTGCCCCGGCGTATCGATCAAATGAAGGGCGTAGGTCTTCCCGTCTTTCGCTTGATACCGAATCGCCACTGCATGCGCCTTGATCGTGATGCCGCGTTCACGCTCAAGGTCCATCGCATCGAGAATCTGTTCTTTGGCCTCTCGAGCGGTGACAGCACCCGTGGCTTCGAGGAACCGGTCAGCGAGGGTCGATTTGCCGTGATCGATATGGGCGATAATAGAAAAGTTTCGTATCTGGCTTTGCAAATCCTAGCTCATTTCTGAACAAAATCGGTTCATTATATTAGCCGGCTCCTAGGTTGTCAAAGAAATCACCTGCTCGTATAATCCGCGCCGCGACAGGATAATTCGCGACTTTCGTCAGGGATCTCTCACTCTCCCTTCCGGGGACTTCACGGTATCATGGCCAAACGAAACCGTACCGATACATTGGCTGATTGGGACCGGAAATACCTCTGGCACCCGTTCACCCAGATGCAGGAATGGGAAGAGGAAGAGCCTCTCATCATCGAACGAGGAAAAGGCTCTTACGTGATCGATACAGAGGGTCGAAAATACCTCGACGGAACGTCGTCCATCTGGGTCAACCTCCACGGTCACCGCCACCCAGCGCTTGACCGGGCAGTCACGAAGCAGCTCGGGAAGATCGCGCACTCAACTCTTCTTGGCCTGTCCAATCCTCCGGCAATTCTACTGGCGCGCGAGCTTATTCGCATCGCACCCAAAGGGTTATCTCGCGTGTTCTACTCCGATGATGGATCGACCGCAGTTGAAGTTGCGCTCAAGATGGCAGTCCAATATTGGCAGCAACGGCATCCAGGCACAGGGCCCAAGAATACCTTCCTCCACCTGAAACTCGCCTACCACGGCGACACGATCGGCGCAGTCAGCGTCGGCAACATTGAGTTGTTCCATGCTCGATTTAGACCGTTACTATTCCCGACACTCAGCGCCGATCCACCCTACTGCTACCGCTGCCCGCTGAAGTTGGCCTATCCTTCCTGCCAGATGGCCTGCCTTGAGCCCATCGAACAAACGCTCAGGACTCGGCATCGTGAGTTGGCGGGATTCGTCATCGAGCCATTGGTTCAAGCCGCTGCCGGGATGATTACATCGCCGCCCGGCTACCTCAGACGAATCCGCGAGCTATGTACCAAATACGACGTGCTCTTGATAGCCGATGAAGTGGCAACAGGGTTCGGCCGAACCGGAAAGTTGTTCGCCTGCCAACATGAAGATGTTACGCCAGACTTGATGGCCATCAGCAAAGGCCTAACCGGCGGTTATATGCCATTGGCCGCCACATTGACTACCGAGGAAATTTACAACGCGTTTGTTGGCAAATATGAAGAGTTCAAGACCTTCTTCCACGGCCATAGTTATACGGGGAATCCCCTCGGTTGCGCTGTCGCCCTGGCAAACCTAGCCATTTTTCGAAAAGAAAGGACGCTCACAAAGCTCCGACCGAAGATTGCCGAACTGAAGCGATTGATGCAGTCGCTTGCGACGCTGCCTCACGTGGGCGAGATTCGGCAACAGGGATTCATGGTCGGCATTGAATTGGTGAAGGACCGAACCACGAAGGAGGTCTATCCGCCCGAAGCCAGAATCGGTCATCGCATCGCAGCTGAAGCCCGCCTGCGAGGACTTCTGATCCGACCGCTCGGCCATATCATCGTGTTGATCCCGCCGCTTTCACTTTCTCTACATGAATTGAAGAGAATGGTGGAAGTTTTGAGGGATTCTATCGAAACTTCCGTAGCAGACGACATTTAACCGAAGCAGTTTCTGACCACATCATGTTCGCAAGCGACTATCCTGGTATAAGAAGGTCGGGACCGTTGGTTATTGATGATCCGACAAGTAAACTGTGTCAGCAGGAAACGAGATGACCACTTGTGATTCTGTCTTATCAGGTGTGCCCGGCCCGGCATAACTAACTAGGAGGGTGGCCTAGCAACTGGGAGAAGATCAGACGTGCTATCCTCAACCAGGTTCTATGCGGAGGGAGTCTTCAAAATAGAACACGCCACCTGTCCACAGTTAAGTGGGGCAGTACCCATTGATCCTACTGGGCAATCCCGTCACAATGTGTTTGTCAAAGGTTTAAACCTGAACCCCTACCAAACATCTTATGTTCCATACATCTGAGAGTCGCTACAGCTTTGCTGGCCGCATAGTGACGTTACTCTACGCAAGTGAATTAGGTGTCGCACTAGTAACTTTCGGCCTTTACAAATCTCCCGAGGTTAAATGGGCAATGTTTTGGACGCGTGCTGGATTCATCATCCTGATTGGCTCACTCGTAGTACTCATAGCAGGATTTCGAATGGCAAAAGAATCCGTTCGCTTTGGCGCTGAAGCGCGGCGAATGTGGATGACTGCGATCGTGACCAACTTGGTTACCATCTTACTAACAGCAGCCGTTTTGGAAGGCATTTTCAGAATAACAGCACGCGAGAGTGATGCTGGTTTGCGGATTCTTAACCTTGTGGTCCCATATGGAGAGAGCGAACTGTTGGATCGAAGCCGTCACACGATCGACCGAATAAGTCGCGCTGGCAGGGATCGGGATTCCTACTTTGTCTATGATTCAGACCTTGGATGGACTGTTGGGAGGAGTCGCGTAACCACCGACGGTATGTATGCTAGCAGTGAAGAAGGGCTACGCAGCGCCTCACCTGGTGAACGGCTTAGGGATGCAGCACCACGCGCAAGAGTGGCCATAATTGGAGACTCGAATGCGTTCTCTTTGGAAGTGCCATATCAGGAGTCTCTTGCTCATTACCTCCAAAAGCTGTTAGGAGCCGATATCCAAGTACTGAACTTTGGTGTTGACGGTTATGGGATTGATCAGATTTACTTGCGTTATCAGCGTGACGTGAGACCGTGGCACCCTGACGTAGTAATCGTTGTGTTTGTTGAACATGATCTTTGGCGTACGATGATTGTGTATCCATTTTTGAGTCTAGGGTGGCCTGGATATCTCGTAAAACCAAGATTCGACAATGGACTAACAAAATCGCAATTAATCAACGTTCCACTGATCACACATGAGAAAATAATGTCGATCAAATATGCACGAGAGCTTCCATACCTAGCATACGACCCGTGGAGTAAGAGGGATTGGTGGACATCCTGGATAGAGAGAGGACCTCTCGTCCTGCGCGTTATCGCTGCTTTGTCACCACGATGGAGTCCCCCAGACCCACAGTTTTCAGAAGATGCAATCGTAACACTCAATGCTCGGCTGTTTGTCAAAATGAGAAACTTGATGGTTCAAGAGGGTGTCACTCCGATCTTGCTTTTGGTGCCAAGAGGGAATCGAACGCCGGAGCTTAGTCTAAAGACATTACGGCTCGCTCAAGTTCCATTCCTAGATGTGTCGGGTTGCGTGACCGAAGTACCGGATCCACATCGATATGTGCCGAGTGGTAATCACTTTACGGGACATGTGAACGCAGCATTAGCCAAGTGCGTTTCGAGCGAAGTCCAGAAAGTTTTTTCTCCACCACACCACCCCTAACTGACCTCCCCGTCTTAAACGGGTCCAGCTCATCTGTGAGGGTTGGGCCGCGCATCACCGCTGGACACGCTCTCTAGATCTGCTGCAGAATTCGCAGGCGCGCAGTTGACCTGACCCGCCCCGCGAATGTAGACCAGTTGGGACCTGAGGATTTGGCCTGCTGCGTGGTCGGTTGAAGCCGCTGATGCGGCGATGCGAACCTACCATAGCTCACGTCAGTGTCTCCAATAATGCATGGGGAGCGTGGACGGGCTGAGCGGCCGCCGGCCACTCAGCTGCGACGAATGCTGGCGCCTGATCCTGAAGCGAGCTGTGCGGTCGCAGGAGGTTGTAGTCCTCCTGCCAACGAGCCAACGTCTCCCGCACATCCTCGAGCGTGAAGAATACCTCGACCTTCAGGCACTCATCCCGAAGCCGTCCGTTGAAGCTCTCGATGAAACCATTCTCGACGGGTTTCCCCGGTCGAATAAAATCCAGCTGGATCCGATGACGATAGGCCCAGGCATCCATGACGCGACTGGCGAATTCGCTCCCGTTGTCCACGGTGATCGCACGTGGGGCGCCACGTTGGAGCACCAGGGGGTTCCAAGGCTGCGGCCACCTTCTCCCCCGTGAGCGACTGATCGGCGACCAAACACAGGCATTCCCGCGTGAACTGGTCCACGACGGTCGGGATCCGAAACCAGCGGCCATCGGCGACCCGTGCACTCATGAAGTCCATGCTCCACCGCTGGTTCGGCGCTGTGGCCACGGCCTGTGGCACGCGGTGCCGTCGGGCGGCCTTCACTCGCACCTTGGTCCGCACCGTGAGCCCTTCTTCCGTATACAGCCGATAAATCCGCTTCGCATTCACGCGCCAGCCCTCCCGGCGCAACAACACCGTGAGTCGGCGATAGCCAAAGCGTACTCGCGCCGCGGCGACCTCCCGCAGACGCATCCGCAACGCCTCCTGCGGATCGCGATGGCTCTGATACCGCAAGGAGGCCCGTGCCATCAGCACCAGCCTCGAGACCCAGCGCTCGCTGACCTGATACGTCGCTTGCGCCCAGCGGGCCAGGGCCCGCCGGTCCCGAGGCCTTAGATCTTTTTCCGCACGATCTCCTGCAACATATGGTGATCGAGCGAGAGATCAGCCACGAGTCGCTTCAGTTTGGTGTTCTCTTCGCGCAGCTGCCGGAGCTTGCGCAGTTCACTCAGGCCCAGCCCCGCATACTTGCGCTTCCATGTATAGAACGTCTGCTCGGCGATCCCCACTTGCCGGCACACCTCTGCCACCGTCGTGCCGCTCTCGGCTTGCCGTAAGGCGGCCAGGATCTGCTCTTCCGTATGCCCCCGTCGTCGTCCCATCGTCGGGTCCTCCTTGGATGAGTAGAAGACCACCCCGCGGGCTTATTCCTCAAGTGCCCTCTGGTCTACTTTTCGGGTTTTGGGTCAAATGTTTCATCACACTATGAGATGCAGGGAAGTTAAGTCATTGCGGATCTGGAATTTTCGCCCTTGAAATGATCAATTCGTCGTACCATACGTAGCCGTTAGGATGGTTCTGGGTTGGATCTTTCCCTGTTTGGTAGACGGTGAGTATCACCTTGCCATATTTCGCACTAGGGTTGTCATTAGCGAGGTCGTATCCGGTGCCACTTCCGGGAACCTGAATGCCAAAAACGGTAGCTGGCTCGGGACTTAGATCTACTTCAAGCTGAGACGGTCTCCCTTCTCGAGCGACCCAAAGCTGTATCGTGCTATCGTGATGATAATTACGATCATTCCTGTACCATGTCCCGATTTTGACATGGACCTGAAAGGTCATCCATTCGTCGGCATAATATCTACCGCCGCCACCAAGACCTTCAAATTGGCCATCCTTCCCACCACAACTGTGGTACATCTGCACAAATCCGGCCTGGTAACTGTTAACCACAACTAATTCAAGTTGTGTGCAGCCTGGTGCAGTAAATCCAGGGCGATCTCCCTCTCCAATAGTGATCTGTTTCCAACCGCCGCTTTTCAGGTAGTATGTACCGAGAAACTCAGGAGAAAATCGCTGCCGCCACTGCACGTAGAATTCTTCTCCTTCACCAAACTGCGTTGAGAGATCATCTGCGAAGTTCAACGAGAAATTGCCCGACGTATCTGACCCTGAAAGCGAGGGAACCTCGAATCGCAAGGCTCCATCTCCTGAGGCCTTGACATCTATCGCCACCGCCCCTCTTTTTTGCGTTGTTCCCCACGGAGGGTAGAGGTATCGGTCCACCTCAGCTTGTGAGTCGAAGCCAATACACCTGACAACTTCTGGAGCATGGCATCGAGCCTCGAAACTTGCACCCTCTATTAGGCTGTGCTTGGTAGCGCAGCCGAAGAGAAAAAGAAGCATGATGACGTTGATGAGCAAACAAACCCTCATATACATCCTTTTTAGTTCAGCGATGCACTATTGGTACAACAAACTAGTCGAAAGGTCATTTGGACCAGCAATATGAGAGAACTTCATCCCATTCCTTATCATAATATGGGTGTGTTTTGACCCACCTCTAGGATAGGTCACTTTCCTTGAGATATCGACCCCTTCCCCCTTGGCAATTTAGGTGGGGATATTGACACGGGCGGGTCAACAATGCCCTGACTAACTGAAAAGGTGGCCTAACAACGGGGGGGACGTCAGTGAGAGGCAGGCTCATGGTGCCCACCGACTGAGGTCTGAGCCGCAGCGATGAGTGTGTGCGCCAGGTCCGCGCCCACCTTGTGGCAGCCATTATAA
Organism: Nitrospiraceae bacterium; assembly: GCA_035623075.1. NCBI lineage: Bacteria > Pseudomonadati > Nitrospirota > Nitrospiria > Nitrospirales > Nitrospiraceae > Nitrospiraceae bacterium. Next base: position 274,017 of record DASPUC010000022.1, read on the forward strand.
CGAAGGTTGGTCAGCCGTTTGAGTGAGGCAGTCCGGAAGGCGATCGCTGTCGGATGCTGCCGAAGAATCATCGTGGTCAGTTAGCTGTCGAGCCTCTGCACATGCTGGGTGAATTCGGGGAAGCCCACATCCCCCAGGCGATGGAGCTGACGCAGTCGATCGCCACAATCTTGGGCGAGTTGATCTCGCAGCCGGACTAGCTCGCGAAGCTTCTGCGTCACCGAATCAGGCAACGGTGTCAGAGCTGGTCATTTTAGAGCCGTGAAGCGAGCGATGGCCGTCGCATCGAGGACATCTGTTTTGGCCCAGGCGACTTCCTCGCCCGCAAAGTGATGAGTCCGCCGCGGGTTGAGCACCGCCACGGCGAAGCCCTAGGCGGTCAAGAACGCGAACACGTTCTGCCAGTAATATCCCGTGGCTTCCATCGCGACAAAGAGATCCTGCGGCGCGCCCAGCACCTCTCGCAAGCGTCGATACCCCTTCGCATTCTTCCGGAAGATCACTGGCTTACCGAGGCTCTGCCTTCCTTCTCAACCACCGCCACCAGATGAGACTCCACAGCCATGTCGATCCCGGCGATGCACATAGGCCTCCTCTCTGACGGGAGAAATCGGAAGCCTCGGAGCCGGTGCCCACGCTCAGGCTTGTCCATACGAGGATGTGAACCTCGCCTCGGGATACCGTGCGAGCAATAGACACTGGGCTAGGGCGCCAATTTCAATTGTGAGGATGGCGAATCTGCCTCAGGCACAAAACGGCGACCCTCTCCCGGATTCCGTTTCCGTGAACCTATAGCATCGGATTGGCATGAGTGGGGAAGATACAAGCACAAAATGAGCCATTTTCAGAAATGCTACCTGCCCATCCTAGTCCGGCGCGCTACAGGTAAGATTTTGTAGTCCAGGTCGAGCTCCCATCTTGTAGCACCCATCCCCCCTTATAGGGGGGGACTACTCCTTGGAGGAATTGTCGTTCTACCTGTCTTGGTGCTCCATATGCCATGCTCATACGCAGCCTTACCAGGTGGTTCTCCGGGGCTCCCCTTACGTTATTCAGTGGGAAACCCGGGCGGTATGCTTCTCACTCAACTAAACTACCGACATTGAAGTCCTCCCTAGATTACCCTTCTCTTCATCATCATCGCCCCGCATTCTTGGCCCATATTCCCAAGAATCGCACTTATCTTACGGGCATACTTCTGTTGGAAAAAACTGTTATTTGCCAGAGGGGGTATCAAAATCCGCAGCCACCAAGCCGCACTACCGCACAGCTGGTCCTACTAGTTGGACTGATCCACCTGACTTTGACATACCTATCAGCTTGTTCCGGGGGAAGCTCATCGGGAACAAGCTCAACGGTGGCCTCAACTTGTAATCCTCCGATTGCTAGTAGCTTGCCTCAGACGAATAACCTCACTTCCGCGCGCGGTTACCATACCGCCACGCTCCTGCCGAACGGAACTGTCTTGGTTGCGGGCGGCAACGGGAGCAATGGACTGCTCACCTCCGCCGAGGTTTATAATCCGGCCACTGGGCAATGGACCGCGACCGGTAACCTGACTGTCGCCCGGGCCGGCCATACCGCCACGCTCCTGCCGAACGGAACTGTCTTAGTTGCCGGGGGCTTCGGGGACACAGGGCCACTTGCGTCTTCCGAAATACTTATGCCCTCAAATACAGTCCAGGCAACCTTAACCTGGGACCCTTCTACCGATCCTTCAGTGAGGGGATATAAGGTGTATTACGGCACCGCGTCGAGAAACTATCAGCAGGTGATTGATGTGAATCTGAGCACCACCTATGCGTTTTCAACCCTCAAGAGTGGGACAACCTACTATTTCTCGGTCACTGCTTATAACATCGTGGCAGAAAGCTGCTCCTCAAACGAAGTGAACAAGACGATCCCCTAACTCTCCAAACTATCCATAGGGATTGGCCTCGTCGGCCGGGTGAAGCTGGCAATCGGTCTAGGGACAGGGCATTCAGCTCGGTCTTGCTGAATCCCCCCAGTTGTTAGGCTACCTTTTCAGTGAGTCATGAAGTAGGGACCTCCTCCCAGAAAACTCGACCAGCCAAAACTGGAACGATTTGCTACGCTGCAGCCCTCTAACCGAGGAGGGCGGTCTGAAGAAGAGCAAGTTTTCTGAAGAGCAGATCGCGACGGCGCTACGCCAGGTGGATG